>CAZBKV010000367.1:0-2081 GCA_964492575.1 uncultured Verrucomicrobiota bacterium
GAAAAAGAACCCCTCTTGACGCCGGCTGCTTCCAGAAAACACCCCCCTCTCCCAGCTTCAATCCCTGCTGGAACCACGCTCGTCAAAGCGTAGGCCAATTAGAGCTATTTTCTCTTGGCGAATCAGAGACAAGGGCGGTTTGTCCTCAAACCGCCGTATAAAAATTCATTCCCTTTTCCCCGACGCGCTGAGGACAGCGCACTCTACCGAAAAATTTCTCTTTCATGAGAGCAGTTGTTTGATGGATACCTATAAAAATCCGAAGGGCGATCTTTTCTCGCGGTGGCTTTCTTCCCCAATGCCTTGCCAAAATCCCGATCCCTCCTACCAAGACTTGACAGAAGAGGTAGGGGAACAACAAGCTGGGGATCCGATGCCTTGGTCCAATCAAGTTGCAGAGAGGCTGAAAAGGTTGGTCGGAGCGGAAAACGTCCTGACCGAACAAGAAGATCTGCTGGCTTATTCCTACGACGGGACGGCTGCGGTGCAACATCTGCCGGACTGCGTGGTCTTTGCTCATACGGTGGAGCATGTGCAAGGGGTCCTGCGGTTGGCGATGGAGGAAGAGATTCCGATTGTTACCCGAGGTTCCGGCAGTGGACTGAGCGGCGGCAGTATTCCGATTCGAGGCGGGATTGTTTTGTGCATGACGCATATGAACCGGATTCTGGAACTGGACCGGGAGAATTTGACGCTGCTGGCCGAGGCAGGGGCTACAACACAATCCATTAATGATGCTGCCGAAGCAGCTGGATTATTTTATCCTCCGGATCCTGCCTCTATGAGCGTTTCGACTATTGGCGGAAATGTGTCGGAAAATTCTGGCGGGTTACGAGGACTGAAGTATGGAGTGACGCGGAACTACGTCATGGGATTGGAAGTGGTTTTGCCGAAAGGGGAGGTCCTCTGGGTCGGCAATAAGTGCGTGAAAGACGTGGCGGGCTATTCGGTCAAAGATCTTTTTATCGGATCGGAAGGGACATTGGGCGTCATTACGAAGGTCCTGCTTCGTCTGGTCCCGAAACCCCAAGCCAAAAAGACCCTTTTAGCTACCTATGAGCGGATGGACCAAGCAGCCCAGACGGTCTCGGACATCATTGCAGCGAAGATCATCCCTTGCACGCTTGAGTTTTTGGATCGGACGACGATCCACTGTGTGGATGATTTTGCAAAGCTGGGGTTGCCGCGGGATTGTGAGGCGTTGTTGTTGATGGAGACCGATGGACATCCGACTGTGGTGGAAGAAGAGGCAGCGAAGATGGTCGAGATCGCCCGGAAAAATCAATGCAAAGAAATCAAGGTCGCCCAGGATGAAGCCGAGGCGTTGCGACTGGCTGCGGCCCGACGAACGGCTTTCTCTGCCCTGGCTCGGGTTTCTCCGACTACGATTCTGGAAGACGTGACCGTTCCGCGGAGCCGGTTGGCGGAGATGGTTCGGTTCATCCAACAACTGTCTGAAAAGTATCGGGTACGGATCGGAACCTTTGGCCATATGGGGGACGGGAATCTTCATCCCACCTTCCTTACGGATGAGCGGAACAAGGAAGAGATGCAACGGGTGGAAGAGGCCTTTAAGGAACTATTCGATAAGGCCATCGAGTTAGGAGGAACAATTACCGGGGAACACGGAGTCGGGATTGCCAAAAAGGGATTCTTCATGCGGTACGCGACGGATCCACAACTGGAGATCATGCGCACCGTCAAACGAATATTGGATCCGAAAGGGCTGCTGAATCCAGGCAAGATGTTTGGTTGAATTGGGAAACGAAGGTGGAGATCCGGGCGATGCGCGGAGCGACTTCTTTTTTGAAAGATCTGGACTATTCCGTCGTGCAACAGTGCATGCACTGCGGTCTCTGTCTGCCGACCTGTCCTACCTATAATGCGACGTTGCACGAACGGCACAGCCCGCGCGGGCGAATTGCCTTGATGCGTGCAATTGCGGACGGCCGGCTAGAACCGACGAAGACGTTTGCCGAAGAGATGTATTTCTGTTTGGGTTGCCTGGCCTGCATGACCGCTTGCCCCGCCGGAGTCAATTACGCCGAGTTATTTGAGCGGGCACGGGCAGAGGTGGAACG
>CAZBKV010000367.1:2091-3046 GCA_964492575.1 uncultured Verrucomicrobiota bacterium
GCTCCATTTGCTCGACACCCCCATGCGACGCCTCATCCGCGGGATCACCGTCAAATGGATGTTCATGGACCTGCGACGGTTGCGATTCTTTGCTCGACTGATTCGCTTCTACGAACGCTCCGGTCTGCAAAGTCTGATTCGACGAAGTGGGATCCTCAAACTCTTGCCCAAACGGCTGCAGGAGCTGGAGGCGATGACCCCGGAGATCGCCCCCAAATTTTCCGCCGAACTGATTCCGGAAGTGACCCCTGCCCGCGGTGAAAGACGCTATCGGGTGGCGATGTTGACCGGCTGTGCCCAGGACGTCCTCTTCAGCGACGTCAACCGAGACACGGTGGAAGTCCTTGCCGCCAATGGCTGCGAAGTCATTACCCCTCGAAACCAGAACTGCTGTGGTTCCCTTCATGCTCATAACGGGGAATTGGACCTGGCTCGAGAGCTGGCCCGTCGGAACATTGACCAGATTCCCCCTGACCAATTCGACGCGATTATTACCAATGCCGGCGGATGCGGTTCTCATCTGAAGCATTACGATCATCTCCTTGCCGATGATCCGAAGTATGCCGAACGGGCCCGGCTCTGGTCGCAGAAGGTCAAGGACGTGCATGAATGGTTGGATTTTATCGGCGTGCGTCCTCCTAACGTACCGGCAGAGCCGAAATTGCGGGTCACTTATCATGATTCCTGCCATTTGGCTCATGGACAGGGGATCTTGGAACAGCCGCGGCGGCTTCTGCGCCTGATTCCGTATGTGGAACTAGTTGAACTACCGGAAAGTACTTGGTGTTGCGGGAGTGCCGGGATTTACAACATCATCCAGCCGGAGATGGCCAATTGGCTCTTGGAACGGAAGATCGCCAACATCCAGAGGACCGGGGCAACAGTCGTAGCGACGGCGAACACCGGTTGTCAGCTTCAGTTGATCTTGGGCGTGCGAAAGCATCAGCTACCGATT
>CAZBKV010000368.1:0-3042 GCA_964492575.1 uncultured Verrucomicrobiota bacterium
TTCTACCTTCGCAACCCCCAATTTCTTCAGTTTCGAATCCAAGCCGTTGGCTTTTATGGTTTCATCTCGTCGCTGCCCTCCTTGAGTCGCTTCAGTTGGCCGACCAGCTTTTCCCAATCCGGCTTTTCTTCCTTGCGGTGTTGCCGCCATTGATAGGGAATTTGGCGCCGCCGACTTACCAGCACCCCTGCAATCGGGTAAGGGATAGGAGAGTCTGGTTTTATCGTTTTCTGTCCCACTTCATGCAGGAAAGAAAATAAGGGGACAACCGCTGGCTCCTTCTGTTTCGAACCCATCCAGGGTTCCACGCTAAAAAACTGAAACAACTCTCTTTCAGGATCCCCGATAAAGCTCACCTCCAAAGGTCGCTGGAATTTTCTCTTCTCCCCTTGCAGGAACCCCTCCTCTACCTCCCATGGAAAGATCAATAAAATATGAAGATCTTTGGTCCGGCACTGCTCGCCTCCCCCAAATGCCGAATTGAAGACTTCCCTCAACTCGTCCATGGCTTGCTGAAGCGGTCTTCCTTCCACTCCATGAAAGAAGATCCAAACGACCCCATTCTTACAAAACCAATTCCACCAGACCGATGGATCCAAATTTCCTCTACGCGTGGTCGGCCTCTTAACGGTTGGCAAAGATTCCTCATTCGGCTTTCGAAAGCCACTGACTCCTTGCTCTACAATGTCCAACACCTGCTGGATCCGTTGCCAATGAGTTCCCTGCCAAAACAGATGCCCACATTGTCGGCATTCAAAAAAGACGTCCAGCCAACGGTATGTACGGGGAGGGATTCGATCCTGAAGTTCTTCCTTCGGTCGAATGCGTAACGGCCCGGAACATTTGGTACAGCGCGGGGGCCGGCGTCGTAACCCAAACTCTCGAAAGACTAACTGAAGTTGATAGGCCAACCCGAATGCCGGTGGGATCCACAAAGCTCGGACCTTCTGATCCCGCACCACCGTCCGCTGCATGATTTCGGTGTCTGTGGTGAGGAGAATCGCTCCGTCCCGCTGACAGGCCAACACAAGCATCGAATCGTCCCAATCCGGCTGCCAATAGGCTTCATATCCAGCAACTCGGAGCCATCGAGCCAATCCTCCTAAGCCGCTATCGCAACGGAATCGAATCGGTTCTGGTAAAGGGGAAGGAGGGGAAAGCTTCAAAACTTCTGGATGGGCCCGGATATACTCAGGCGGACCGGCATGAACCGTGATGAGGCGCTCCAACTTTGGGCGCCACCGTTCCCAGACCTCTTTGGCGGCCATCCATTCCGGAATCCCCTGTTCCTGGGCACATCGCTTCACCAGCTCTCGGAAGCGTGATATGGTCCGTTGACACTGCTCTATGGTTAAATTCGACCATCCTAAAAGCCCTTCGATTTGGTTTTCATAGGCTCGGAGAATCCGCCGCATATCTGATACTCCGTGTTTCCATTCAATTTGCTTCCAATCCCTAGGATCTCAACCTAGATCATTTTAAGGACAAAAGAGAACGAAATGTAAGAAGATCGCTCCGAAGCCTTCCTCTTCTCGCATCTCGGGAAATAAAAAGAAAGGGCAGATTGCCCTGCCCTTTCTTTCAAACAAAGATCCATCTTTCCTTCCGCAGGGTTACTAAGGAAGAGACCGACGTCGCCACCAACGCCAAAGGCTCACCCCCAGCATTGCCCCCAAGGCCAATCCGAAACTACTTGGCTCCGGGACAATCGAGATTCGATCGGCTTGAATGGAAAGATTATCAAAGGTGACATCAATCGGGTCATCGCTCCAATTGTTGAATCCTTCTAAAACAACCTGAATCGGGGTATCGGCACTCAGATCTGATCCAAAATCATAGGAGCCAATCGGATGCCAGGAATCGCTCGAGCTACTACGACGATATCCAGTTAAGACACTTCCGTTTCGGGTAAGCCGTAATTGCCCTGTGGTTGCCCCACTTTGGATCCAATAACCAGGGCTTGTTCCGCCTCCACTCCAGTGGGCGTAGGTATCTTCCACATCGTTATACCCCCCAGGACCGTTTACCAAACGACTTCGCTCGGCTAGGAATCCCAATTCCGGATTCCAGACCACATGCAGCTTTTGTTGGTTCCCAATATGATCCTGGCTATCCGGAACTGGTAAGGTGGTAAAGGAATATTCGACGGTCATCTCGAAGTTTCCGTAAAGTGCAAATCGACTTACGATTCCTCCGACCCGATTGGCAGGATCAGTGGAGGGGGGATGAGTGATGTGTAACTGACCATCTGCCCAGACAGACCAGTTACCATCCGAATTCAAAATCTCCCAATACGTAGAATCCAGGGAAGAAAAATCAAAGTTCAACTGTCCAGCCTGAGCTGCACCTATTCCACTGATCAAACACGCTAAAAATACACTGATACGACGCATCTTCTTCCTCCTTCCTCGACCGGTTTTCTCTAGAAAATAGGAACTTGGAGGGTGTCTGTCTAGCTTTAAATGAAAGAAAATGGAAATAGGTTGTCGTATTTTTCCATGGATTTTAAACGATAAAGCAGGCTGCCTAGGAAAAAGAACTCGATATGACTTTTATTTGATTATGAATTACTTTACATGTTGCATTACACTGTGTATGCCATCTTAAGTTCCATGGGGTGAGGATTCAGATAAAGCGTCTCGGCAAGCTCAGGGGATGCGCTGTGGCGAAGATAAGCGCGAACGAAAGTAACAGGCACTACCAACGGTATCTGCCCGCGGTGATACCTTTCAATTGCTTCCAAAGTTTCCCGTCGTAATGTCGGATCTCCCCCTTCGGAAACCATCTCTAAAAACTTGCGAAGCACCCGAACGTGTCGAGGGCGTGTAGCCGGCCGAGAGAGAGCCCGGAAAAAATGTTGAGTATATGCCTGTTGGAGTTCCTCTTGGGATTTTTCCTCGGCGTGAGCCACTAGCGAATCTAGATCGATGAGCGCAGCTGGATGATGCACTGAAAGAATCCACCGATGAGCTTGGTGGAATTGGAGCAGATCGTCATAAGTCCAAGGCCCTTCGCACAGCCGCTGTAAACGATGAAGACAAA
>CAZBKV010000369.1:0-1485 GCA_964492575.1 uncultured Verrucomicrobiota bacterium
TCGTTCTACGCCACCCGCATTCCGGAAGAGACCAGCTAAAAAGGAAGGTTTCGAGCTTGACCGGAGCCGCGGGGATCTTGGTTCCCGCGGCTTTTTAGTTTTCCGGATCAGAAAGGCAGATCTGCCCTCTGAAAAAACTCAAAGGTCTTTTCCTCAAAGAAATCGTCTCGGAAGGGATAGATATTGGGTGGCTTAGGCTTGAAGTCTGGAGAGGGCTTTTTTACTATCAGCAGCCATGAGCATACAGCCGTTGTCGCAAGAGCGGATCCAAGAGCTGAACGAGCGAGCCTTGTCTCGACATCGGGCAGACTACGAGGCATTGGGAGAGATCCTCGAACGACGTGGGATTTCCATTGAGCGGATCACACAGCAAGCGATGAAGCTAGAAATTGCCGTGCCTTCGTGGGGATTTGCCCAGGGAGGCACGCGATTCGGCCGGTTCCCTATCCCCGGTGAGCCTCGAAATCTTGAGGAGAAACTCCAGGATGCCGCTGTGGTGCATCAGCTGACCCGGCTGACCCCACGCGTCTCCTTGCATATTCCTTGGGATCGGCCGGAAGATCCACGGGCCATCAGACGACTGGCTCGATCGTTAGGATTGGGGTTTGACGCCATGAATTCTAATACCTTCCAGGATCAACCCGGTCAGCCACTCTCTTACAAATTCGGTTCCCTTGCTCATACGGATCCGGAGGTTCGACGTCAGGCGATTGAGCATAACCTGGAATGCATCCAGATCGGTCAACAGCTCGGTTCCAAAGCCTTAACAGTTTGGCTTGCGGATGGGGGATCTTTCCCCGGCCAGATGCATTTTCGACGAGCATTAGATCGTACGATCGATTCACTCAAAAAGATCTACGATGCCCTACCCCAAGGTTGGCAGTTGTTCGTGGAATACAAACCTTTCGAGCCAGCCTTTTACTCTACGGTGGTGAATGATTGGGGGACGGCTTGGCTGATCGTTCAACAGCTCGGCCCGCAAGCCATGTGCCTTGTAGATCTGGGCCATCATCTGCCGAACACCAACATTGAGCAGGTGGTTTCCCGTCTTATTACCGTCGGCCGGCTCGGTGGATTTCATTTTAATGACTCTAAGTTTGCCGACGATGACCTCTCCGCCGGCTCCATCAAGCCTTATCAACTTTTCTTGATTTTCAACGAGCTGGTGGATGCGGCGGTAGATCCGGTAGTGAAAAAACAATACGGCCGGTTCCGCCCCGCTTATATGATCGATCAGTCCCATAATCTGAAAGATCCGATTGAGGATCTGATGCAGTCGGCTATGGAAATCCATCGAGCTTACGTGAAGGCCCTGCTGATCAATCGACGAGCTTTGGAGCGATTCCAACAACAAAACGATGTTCTGATGGCGGAGAGGACGTTGAAGGAGGCTTACGAGACGGATGTGAGTCCGATCTTAGCCGAGGTGCGACTTCGGAAGGGCGGGGCACTGGATCCGATCGCGGTCTATCGAGCCTTGCGGTA
>CAZBKV010000369.1:1495-3039 GCA_964492575.1 uncultured Verrucomicrobiota bacterium
GCGAACAAGTGGCTCAGGAACGGGGTCTGCCGCAAGCCACCAAATCCGCTTACGAATAAGCCGACTTCTAATGGAGTCAAAATAACTGAAAACCGAAAATCGAGAGGAGATCGCGATGAAACGCTGGATTCTTTGGACGATAGGATGGATCGGTTGTGCAGTTCTGATCCAGGCAGTGTGGGCTGGTTCCCAGCCGTTGATTTTGTACGTGGCTCCGGATGGGAAGGATACCTGGAGTGGTCGGTTGGCTCGGCCGAACCCTCAGGGTACGGACGGCCCGAAGGCTTCGCTTCAAGGGGCTCGCGATGCAATTCGCCAGTTGCGGGCTCAGAAACCGGACCTAGGACCAGTTGAGGTTTGGGTGGAAGACGGCTGGTATGAACTGAAGGAGCCTTTTGTCCTGACCCCAGAAGACAGCGGACGTCAGGGGGCACCGGTTCGATACCGTGCAGCTCCGGGGGCCCATCCGATTTTCAGTGGAGGCGTTCGTTTGCAAAATGTCCAGGTTGATCCACAAGGCCGCTGGGTAGTGGACTTAAAGAATCAACAAAAACCTGTACAGCACTTCGAGCAACTTTTTGTGAATGGTCGACGGGCCGTCCGCGCTCGGGCTCCCAATCAATTTTATTTCTATATGTTAGGGGTGCGGGAAGAGAAGCCCCTCTCGAACCCTTCTTTTCCAGGAGCTCGGGCACGCCAATGGATTCAGGCCCGGCCGGAGGATTTGGCCTGCCTTCGTGGCTTAGATCCACAAACCCTACGGCAGGTGGTTTTGGTCGCTTTTCATAAATGGGATAATACAATCCGATTCCTTGCCGGCGCCGACCCGCAAAAAGGACTTCTTTGGATAGACGGAGATTCGATGAAACCTTGGAATCCCTTACGCCCAAAAACCCGGTTTATCTTAGAAAATGTCCCTACGGCCCTCGATGCACCAGGAGAATGGTATTTAAGCCAGGACGGAAAACTGCTTTATCTTCCCCGTCCGGGCGAAGATCCCAGACATGCAGAAGTGGTGGCACCGGTTTTGGAAAAACTTTTGATAGTTCAAGGGGAACCGGAGAAATGCCGTTACGTAGAACATGTTGTGTTTGAAGGTTTAGAGTTTCGGTACACGGCCTGGCATATGCCGCCTAGTGGTTTTGGGCCGGTCCAAGCCGCGGCGACCATTGAAGCTGCGATTCAGATAGATGGGGCCCGCGACCTGGTCTTTACCAATTGCGCCATCACCCATGTCTCTCATTACGGTATCTGGTTCCGTCGCGGTTGTTCTCAATGCCGAGTGGACCATTGTTTGATGGAAGATCTAGGAGCCGGTGGTGTTCGAATTGGAGAAATCACAATTCGTAAGGATCTGGCTGAGCGAACAGGACAAATTGTCGTTCATAACAACATCATCCGCGGCGGAGGCCGAATTTTCCCCTGCGCTGTAGGAGTATGGATTGGTCAAAGCGGGGAGAATCAAATCCTGCACAATGACATCGGGGATTTTTATTACACCGGGATTTCCGTCGGCTGGCGTTGGGGATATGCCGAAAGCCTAG
>CAZBKV010000370.1:0-726 GCA_964492575.1 uncultured Verrucomicrobiota bacterium
GGGTTAAGGTGATCATTCGAGGACTACGTGCAGTTTCCGATTTCGAGTTTGAATTTCAGCTGGCCCTCACAAACCGGCGCATTGACGATGAAGTCGAAACCATCTTCATGATGCCTCGAGAAACTTTTACCTTCCTTAGCTCTCGAATCGTGAAGGAGATTTGTCGACTCGGAGGAGATGTAAGCCCCTTTGTTCCACCGAATGTCCAAAAGGCCTTAGAACAAAAATTAGCAACCGAACGTGCACGGGTAAAGATCGAACCAATTCGCTTCGCTTGATGAAACGGTCGTTTCGGATTAGAATAGAGCAAACTGTTTATTTTTGTTTTCGATCGATGGGACCACTAGTTGTCAATCTAAAACGCCTTCAAAAGGAGCCGATTCGATTACGCGGCTCGTTGGATGCGCAGGCTCTCGAGATCGAGACATTGGATGAACTGATACAAATTGCCGGTCCAGCCCGATATTCGTTTGTTGTCCAATGGACAGGGCAAGGAATTATGATCTCGGGGGAGCTAGAGATGCCTTTGCGCTGTATCTGCGCTCGGTGTTTAACAGAATTTGATGATTGGATTCGATTACCGGCATGGACTACATATGCCGAGTTGAGTGGAGAAGATGCCCTGCCTGTAGAAGGAGAGAACGTAGACTTGACGCCCTTGGTCCGTGAGGAGTTAATTTTTGCCTTGCCACAGCATCCGCTGTGCTCTCCGGAATGTCCGGGGAT
>CAZBKV010000370.1:736-3036 GCA_964492575.1 uncultured Verrucomicrobiota bacterium
GCCGAGCGGTTCTGCTTCCAATGTATGGTCGATTTTGGATTCATTAGATTTGTAAAAAGAAAAGAAAGTAGGAGGGGCGAACCTATGGGAGTACCAAAACGAAAACCTTCATACAGTCGACGTCGAATGCGTCGAGCCTACAATAGCAAATTGGAGTTACCTCAAATTCAGCTTTGTCCTCAATGTGCATCCCCTTATCGCCCGCATCGGGTCTGTCCTTCTTGCGGATTCTATAAGGGACGCCAAGTAGAAACGGTAAAGACGCCGAGTTGATCGTAAAAGCTAACAATCCAAGGAGGGCCGATGAACGTTGCTGTTGACGCAATGGGTGGGGACCACGGCTGCGGAGTCGTGGTGGAGGGTGTTCGTCTGGCCCTACGAGATATCCCCGTAATCTCGAAAATCTATCTCGTTGGGGATGCCTCAATCCTTGAAAAGTTAGTGTGCGAAAAAGGTATCGCCGGCCCTCGATTGGAGATCATCCATGCCGGACAGGTCCTAACGATGGAAGATAAACCGGTTGAAGGCCTGCGCCGGAAGCCGGATTGTTCAATCCTGCGGGCCGTCGATTTAGTGAAGCGAGGAGAAGCGGATGCTCTGATCTCACCAGGAAATACAGGGGGGGTCCTGACAGCGGCGGCCATTCGTTTACGAACCCTTCGAGGGGTGGATCGGCCTGCGATCCTAGCGGTGATTCCAGCTCCAGAATATGAGTTTGTCCTTATCGATGCAGGGGCCAATGTAGATTGTCGTCCTCTGAACTTGGCTCAGTTTGCCGTCATGGGAGCCATTTATGCTCGAGAAGTCTTGGGGATCTCAGAACCCCGAATTGGCCTTCTTAGCGTCGGGACAGAGGAGGTAAAAGGAAATGACCTGACTCAAGAGACTTTTAAAATCTGTAAACAACTCCCTATTCGATTTATCGGAAATGTAGAGGGACATGATTTGTTTGCGAATCGGGTCGATGTGGTGGTGTGCGATGGATTTGTGGGGAATATTGTTCTGAAGACCTGCGAAAGTCTCTCCGCCTCTCTTCTTGGATGGTTGAAGCAAGAGATTGGAAAGAATCCCAAACGGATCCTTGGGGCCCTGTTGGCCAAAGGAGCTTTTCGGGCTATCAAGAGACGGATTGATCCGGAAGGATATGGAGGAGCGCCTTTGTTAGGGGTGCGGGGGAATGTTGTTATCGCTCATGGTTCGGCTCGAGAGCGGGCGATTATGAATGCCATTCGTCAAGCTACCACTGCGGTTCAGCATCGAATTAACGAGATGATTGAGGAGATGGTTCAAATCGTTAACGAAATTGCTCGGTCCATTCGAGTTCGTACCCCTTTGTCGCAATGAAGACTCATACAGTCACCCTAGAAAAACAGACTCTCCAATCCCAAATCACTCGACCTTTATCGATCCCTTGCCGGATCGTAGGCCTCGGATCTTATGTCCCACAAAAAGTCCTCTCTAATGCCGACCTTGAAAAATTAGTAGAGACCTCCGATGAATGGATTACCACGCGAACCGGCATTAAAGAGAGACGAATCGCCAGCGCGAACGAATCGACTTCCGACCTCGCTACCAACGCTGCACGACGTGCCCTGGCCGCCGCCAAGATTCGTCCAGAAGAATTGGATCTAATCATCGTCGCTACTGTAACCCCAGATATGCTCTTCCCCTCCACCGCATGCTTGGTCCAGGACCGATTAGGAGCCCGCCAAGCTGCAGCATTTGATATCGAAGCAGCCTGCTCAGGATTTATCTACGGGTTGGAAATCGGAAGACAGTTTATCGCCTCAGGGACTTACCGTAAGGTCCTAGTCATCGGTGCCGAGAAACTTTCCAGCATCGTAAATTGGAAAGATCGAAATACCTGTGTGCTTTTTGGAGACGGGGCAGGGGCAGCGGTGCTGGTCCCTCACGAGGAGGCAGGTAGAATCTGGACCGTTTGTCTCGGAGCGGATGGGAGCAAAGGATCTCTCTTGTACGTTCCTGCCGGCGGAAGTCGAACTCCAGCAACGAAGGAGACCGTTGAACAAGCTTTGCATTTTATCCATATGAACGGCCGGGAGACCTTTAAATATGCGGTCCAAGCCATGTACGGAGCGGCCAAAGCGGTTTTAGAGAAAAGTAGGATCGAAATTGATCAGGTAAAATGTATTATTCCCCACCAAGCCAATCGTCGGATCATTGACGCGGTGGTGACGCGACTAGGAGCTAAGCCGGATCAAGTGTTTGTGAATTTAGATAAGTATGGAAACACCTCCGCCGCCTCGGTAGCGATTGCTTTCGATGAAGCTGTTCGAGAA
>CAZBKV010000371.1:0-2990 GCA_964492575.1 uncultured Verrucomicrobiota bacterium
TCCTCTAACCAAGAAAGTAGCTCTCCCACCCCAACTTCTCTTTGTACCTGTGGCGGACATCGTGGACCTTTTTTACTATAAAACACCACGCTTGCCACCGCAAGAGAGTATCTCCCCCTCCCTTTCCTAAGGCAATACTAAAATTCGCCTCGGAGGGCACCCTCTTCTCTCCCACGATGGAGTCCGCCACAGAAAAATCTTCTAGGCAATTAAGACAGATCTTTCTGAAGATCGATTCTGTTTCCGCTTCCCTTCATTTTCCCTTTCTCTGGACGTTCTGCCGCAAAATCCGTTCCATTTTCCTCGAAATTCCCAAAAATTTTCCCTACTCGTACCGTAAGGCCTCAATAGGACTAAGCCCTGCCCCCCGCCAAGCCGGATAAATCCCCGCCAAAATCCCAACCACCATACTAAAGGTCACTGCCACGACCAGTGCCGCCGGTGTAATCACAGGAAGATTCCCTGTCGGGATCACATAGGTAAGGAGACGAACAAACCCGAAAGAAATCACTACCCCCAACAACGCTCCCAACGCAGCCAAAATCACACTCTCAATCAAAATCTGAAGGAAAATCGAAAAATCCGAAGCCCCAATCGCCTTACAAATCCCAATCTCTCGAATCCGTTCGTTAATGCTGGCCAGCATAATGTTCATAATTCCGATCCCCCCTACAAGAAGACTGATCGCTGCAATTGTCCCACCGCTTATCCGAACCTTCCGAATCTGCCGATCGATGTCTTCAATCCGGCTTTCCTGGGTCCGAAACGTAAAGTCTTCGATTCCTCGATGGGTAAACATGAGGATATTCCGAGCCTGCTGTAGGGCTGCTTCCATATGGGCCAGGTCTTTGACCTTCAAATCGATGTCGGTCAGCCGTGGATCGGGAATCCCGTCCCGATCCGCCACCGACCGAAACCGCAACCAGGCGGTGTTCAACGGCATGTATACGGTATAATTCTTCCGCCAAAACGCCCAATTCCTCCGCCCACGAAACCCTCGCCGACGTTGAGGCCCTCGAATTTGCTGCCTTTGCTGCTTCTTTTCCAATTCCCGCTGGCGTCGTTCCTGCTCGCTTAAGTACTCCTCGAACATCCCCACAATGGTAAAGGGTTGTCCATTGATGTAGATCGTCTGCCCAATGGGAATAATTTCTTTACCGGTTTCCTCTGGAGAGCCGAATAGTTCATTCCGAATCCCCACGCCAATCACACAAACCGGATTTGCCTTCTCTTCATCCAAATCCGTAAAAAACCGACCGTATGCCACCTTATGGAGGTTCATCTTCAGCACCGCCGGCCAAACGCCGACACATTCCGCCGGTCGTACTGCTCGATCGCCGCGTGTCAGCACCGCCCCATAGATCGCCATCTCGGGAGAAATCAATCGCAGAAGCGTGGCATTATGGAGCAAGGCATATACGTCGGCCATTGTGCGTCCTGGAGCTTCATCCGCCAAATGTTCTTGATAGGGAGGAACATCTTGATCCTGTGTCAATACCTTGTCGGCACCCCCCATTGCAATCATGGCTTCCTTCATCCCATTCTCCAGGCCTTTGGTAATTGCCGCCATACCTACCAGGCTGGCAACCCCAAGGATAATGCCTAACATCGTCAAGAGACTTCGGGCCTTATGGGCCCAGACATGTTGGAGAGCGGTGATCAAAATGGTCCAAAGCCATGCCATAGCCGTCTTTTCCTCACTCGTAACGCAGGGCCTGAATGGGATCCAATCGAGCCGCTTTGATTGCAGGAGTAATTCCGGCCAAAATTCCCACCAACACACTAAACGAGAAGGCCACCGCCATGGCCCAGCCGGTGATGATCGGCACATTTCCTTCCGGAGCCACCCTGCTCAGAAACTGAACCAGAACAAACGAGAATCCTAAACCGAGCAAGCCACCCAAAATGGAAATCACCACACTTTCTACCAAAATCTGCACAAAGATATCCCCGTTGGAGGCCCCGACCGATTTCCGAATCCCGATCTCCCGAACCCGCTCTGTAATACTGGCCAACATGATGTTCATGATCCCCACGCCTCCCACAATCAAACTGATCCCTGCAATCAATCCCCCACTGATTTGGGCATCACGAATAAATTGCCGGATATTATCCGCCCACTGTTCCTGGGTTCGGAAAAAGAAATCCTCTAACCCTTTATGGGTACTTAGCAGGATATTCCGCGCCTGCTGCAAGGCCTCTGGAAGTTCTTCGAAAGAACGCACTTTAAACTCCAAAACCGTCAACTTTGGTTCCCCGGTATCTACACCCCCGCTGGTCTGAAGCCCAAAACTCCCTTGGAACCGAAGCCACATGGTATTCAGAGGCATGTAAATCGTCGCATTCTTTAGCCAGAATATAAAATGATCCCGCCGACGTCGCGGCCGTCGTGGGGCCGTACCCTTTTTCTGCCCACCCGACCGTTTGGCCTCCCGCTCTGCAGCAAGCCGTTCCTGTCGCGTCCGCTCACTCTCATAGTGCTGAAACATCCCAATGATCACAAAAGGAACCCCATTGATGTAGATGGTTTTCCCGATCGGGATAATCTCCTTCCCGGTTTCTTCCGGTGATCCCCAAAGGGCATCCCGCGTCGCCGTGCCGATGACACATACGTTTCGGGCCAATTCATTGTCGATTTCGTTAAACATTCGGCCGTACTGTACCACATGGTCATTCAGATCCACTGCCACCGGCCACACCCCCATACACAAAAACGGCCGGAACCGTTTCCCATTGGCCATGACCGTGGCTCGAAGGCGAATCATTGGCGAGACTTCGCTAATGAGTGTTGCGTTTCGCTGCAGGGCAACCGCATCGCTTAAGGTCAACCCTTTGGCTTGATCGCTCAAATGACGCTGATCGATCGGCAGCGGCTGAGGTTCTACTCGCACTTTTTCCAATCCCCCGATCGCAATCAAAGCCTCTTTTGCTCCTCGTTCCATCCCTTTCACCAATGCCGCCATTCCCACCAGACTGGACACCCCTAAAAT
>CAZBKV010000372.1:0-2982 GCA_964492575.1 uncultured Verrucomicrobiota bacterium
CCAAAAGATTCTTCCGGTTCGATGGGCCCTCAAAGGAATTCGTCTCTTTTACAAATTTCTCTACTTTGTTGAGAGAGGGCTATCCCTTCTTTTTCCCATCTATTCGGAGGCCTCTGCAGCACTTTTCTTCACCTTCAAGGGCTTTTCGATCACAAGATCCGAAACGGCGGTGTAGAAAGAAATTCTAGAGTTTATCCGAAAAATTGGCTGAGTAGTTTGAATGGAAGACTTTTAAAGAAAAATATTAGATGAAAGGCATAATCGCAGCGGATGGAAGGATAGAGGAAAAGAATTCTTTGCGGCGGTTTGAGGACAAACCGCCCTACCTGTCCCTAGGCATTCGAAAGGGAATTTGAAGGGTAGGGCGTGCTGTCCCCAGCGCGCCGAGATAAAAAACGGACGGATGCTCTTTTCAGACAAGCTCTACAATCTTGCGCCGGTGAGGAGAGTTGATGGGAGGGGCCAGATCGAAATTTTCAAGAAAAGAGGGCTTTCCAAACGCCCTAAAAAGGATAGTTTCTTGGACAGTTTGTTTGTTAAACTGGAAGTCATGACGAAAGGGGCAGGACAAATGGAGCAAAATCAAGGGTTCCAATTGGTGCCACCGCGTTTTGTGCCGCCGTTAGATCCGGGGTTTCGTCCGGCGGTGTTGGCGAATCGGGCCTATCAGGAACAGGCCGAGCGAAAGGGTGTTCCAGTGGCGGTGGCGTTGGAGCGATCGGACGGGACGATTTCGCGGTTTGAATGGCGTCTGATCCCGCCGAATGAGCCGGGTGGGGAAGGGTCCATCTTCTATTTAGAGCGGTTGTTGAAGTTTACGCTTTGGGCGCGGGGAGGATTTCGGATTTATATCGGAGGGGCTCCGACCGAGGTAGTGGAGGCTGTGCGACGACATTACACGGACACGTCGGAGGGGAAGTTCGACGCCTGGATCATGGGGGTAAAGATTTACGAGCGGCCGTTTGAGGTGGTGGAGGTTCCGTATGAGAAGGTTCCGGCGGAGCGTGAGGTGGCTCGTTCGTTGGGCGGACACTGGGAAGGTTGTCGGATCGGATTTGACCTGGGGGCGAGTGATCGAAAGGTTGCGGCGGTCAAGGACGGGGAATTGCTCTTTAGCGAGGAGGTTCCGTGGGATCCAAAGTCGTTCACCGATCCGCAGCAACACTTTGATGGGATTATGGACTCGCTGAAGCGGGCCGCAGAACATTTGCCGCGGGTGGATGCCATCGGAGGGAGTGCGGCAGGGGTGTATGTAGAAAATCGGGTGAAGGTGGCCTCGTTGTTCCGAGGCATACCGGATGATTTATTTGAGAAGCGGGTCAAGACCCTCTTCCTGGAACTGCAACAGGCATGGGGTGGAATTCCGTTTGAGGTGGTAAATGATGGGGATGTGGCTGCTTTGGCTGGGGCGTATGCGATTCGGGACAATGCTCTGCTGGGGATCGCTATGGGGTCCAGCGAGGCTGCCGGGTATGTGAATCCAAAAGGATACTTGACCGGTTGGCTGAATGAGTTGGCGTTTGCACCGGTGGATTATCGACCGGATGCCCCAGTGGACGAATGGTCTGGGGATCGGGGGGTCGGTGCTTTGTATTTCTCGCAACAGGCGGTGGGGCGGCTAATCCCGGCCTCCGGCCTGGAAATCGATGCAAACCTACCTTTGCCGGAGCAATTGGTGAAGGTGCAGGAAGCGATGGCCCGTGGGGACGAACGGGCGGCCAAGATTTATGAATCGATTGGGATCTACTTCGGCTATGCGTTGGCCCATTACGCGGATTTTTACGATTTCCGGCATGTCCAGGTCATGGGACGTGTGACCACCGGACAGGGTGGGGAGATTCTTTTACAAAAGGCCAAAGAAGTGCTAGATAACGAATTCCCGGAGCTGGGACAAAAGATCCAGCTTCACGTGCCGGATGAACGGCAGAAGCGACACGGTCAGGCGATGGCGGCCGCCAGTTTGCCGGAATGGAAGCCAGAGCAAAAGGAGACGGAGAAGAAGGAGGGTTGACGGTCAGTTCAACCAAACCGATAAGGGAAGAGACGATGAGCACACAGACACCATTCCATTCGTGGATTCAGGAATATCTGCAGTGGTACGAGAAAGGCCGGCAGATTGGGTTGGGAGGTCATGAGCCTCCTGCCCGGCCATCTATCCGGTCGGATGCAGGGAAGGTCCTGATTTTCTCGCCGCATCCGGACGACGAGGTCATTGTAGGGGCCTTGCCGGTCCGGCTGATGCGGGAACAAGGCCGACCGGTCTATGATGTGGCGGTGACCCTTGGGAGTAAGAAAGAGCGGCAGTTGCCGCGGTTAGAGGAGCTGAAGAATTGCTGTCGCTATATCGGCTATGAGTTGATTCAGACGGCGGAGCGGGGATTGGAAGGAGTGAACTTGAAGACCCGGTCAGGGGATCCGGATCGATGGAATCAGTATGTGGATCGGATTGTCCAGATCCTGACCGAACAACAGCCGGCGATTGTCTTCTTCCCGCATGAGAAAGACGCCAATTCGACGCACATCGGGGTGCATTATCTGGTGATGGATGCCCTGGGGCGGATGCCGTTGGATTTTGAGTGCCTTACGGTGGAGACGGAGTATTGGGCTCCGATTGAGAGTCCCAATTTGATGGTTGAGGTATCCCCGGAGCTTTTGGCCGATTTGATTGCGGCTCTGACGTTCCATGTAGGGGAAGTAGAGCGGAATCCCTATCACTTAAGCCTTCCGGCATGGATGGCGGATAATGTGCGTCGCGGAAGCGAATTAGTCGGCGGGCAAGGGGCCGCTGCGGTGGATTATCGGTTTGCCACGTTGTATCGTGTGCGTCGTTGGCGACATGGAACCTTCCAGACCGCGGTGGAGCAAGGGACTTTCCTCTCTCAATCCGATGACCTGGGGAAGGTTTTCCCGCTGTAGAGTGGAAGGGAAAAACGCTATTTCTCTCCTCAAGGGAAACCTTGGGGAGATTTTCTTTGGAATCTA
>CAZBKV010000373.1:0-2980 GCA_964492575.1 uncultured Verrucomicrobiota bacterium
AGCCACCACCGTCCCATCCGCCCGTAACATCAAGGTGTGCGCAAACCCCGTGGCAATAGCGACAATATCTTTCCACTTCGAAGGCGGGATACATTGATTTGCCGTATTGTTTCCCCATGCCACCACGGTCCCATCTGCTCGTAAGGCCAGACTATGAAGCTCACCTGCTGCGATTGCTACAACGTCTTTTAGATCCGGGGGCACATTACATTGACCATCCGCATTGCCTCCCCAAGCTACCACCGTTCCATCCTTGCGCAGCGCCAGGCTGTGAAAATCTCCTGCCGCAATGGCGACCACATCTTTTACATCGGCAGGGACCTCGCATTGGCCCGCGCTGTTATCTCCCCAAGCAACAACCGTCCCGTCCGCCCGCAAGGCCAGGCTATGAGATTCTCCTGCTGCGATCGCCACTACATCCCGCAGACCGGTCGGAACCTCACATTGGCCGATCCAGTTTCCCAAAGGATCTCGATTACTCCCCCACACCACCACGGTTCCGTCCTTCCGCAAGGCCAGGCTGTGCAACCAACCCGCTGCAATCGCGACCACATCATGTAAATCTGAAGGCACATCACATTGACCGTACTCATTCCATCCCCAAGCCACAACCGTTCCGTCTTTCCGTAAAGCCAGGCTATGCCGAGCCCCCGCGGCAATCGCGACCACATCATGCAAATCCGGAGGCACATCGCATTGACCATATTTGTTGTTTCCCCAGGCTACGACCGTCCCGTCCGCCCGTAATGCCAAGCTATGGGAACCTCCAGCCGCAATCGCCACAACGTCCTGTAAATCCGCCGGGACCTCACACTGCCCCAGAAAATTATCTCCCCACGCCACCACAGTTCCATCCGTTCGTAAGCCCAGGCTATGGGTCCCTCCCGCTGCAATGGCTCGAAGGCGGATCCCCGGCGGGAGATAAGCCGTCCTCACATCACCCCATACCACCACCTGGGCGGCCTGAAGAAGACGCCCACCCAAGAAAAACATACTCACTGCGAGAAGCCCGAACCTCCATTGGTGGAAAAACCAACCTCGCATATCCACCTCCTTCTGGCTTTTCTGTCAGTTTTTTCCCTTCCGGCCTTCCAGCAAATACTCTTGTTCCTTTTTGGCTTCTAAGAGGTCACCGTTCAATGCAAATATGCTCAGGACTCATTACTGAACAATCTCTCGCGCTTGAGGAGACCTAGGGGGTTTTGGAGCCCTTCCATCAAAATAACCTCCGCCTCTCACGCGACTCAGAATCAAATACACAGCGTGCGTTTGGCCAAAGCTGAAAGTGTAACACCAAGACCCTTCGAAAAAGATCTAATCCATTAAAAACAAAACGCTTATGAGTTTTTACTAAAATGAAGATAAACTTTGATGCATTTACTAAATTGCTTACTTAACGAACATAAAATAAAAACACATTTTATTAAACAAAATACTGCCCTCGTTTAACAATGATTACCCCTCCTCCTCATCCAGATCATCTACCTTACCCCCATCTTCTTGCCCCATTCCTCGGAAAGGACCTCGGTCTGTTCCAGGACAGTCTCGTACTTCTCTTTCATCACCTCCACCGTCTCTTCTTGGTCAATGACTCCTCTGCCTCGGCCTCCACTCTCTGCATACACCGCCAGAGCACGCCGGAGCGAATCCGCGATCCCGATGGTAGTCGACGACCAAACCGCCGGGCTTGTCGCGAAAAACCCCGATAAACGAAGCGTTGGGCAGCGTATCCTGCATGTGCCGGGCGAAACTGTCGATGAAATCGTACTGACTTCGATGCGCTTCGTCCGCAATCACAATGATATTCCGCCGGGTAGAAAGACAGAGATACGAATCCCCTTACTGTTCGGGAAAGAATTTCTGGATCGTTGTAAAAATAATCCTTTCGGAGGCTACCTTCAGCAGCTCTTGCAAATGAGCCCGATCCTTCGCCTGGACGGTTCTTTGTCGCAGGATCTGCTGATTAGCGGAAAAACGTGTGAAAGAGCTGATTATCCAGGTCGTTCCGATCAGTGATCACTACGATGGTCGGATTGCGCATCGTCAGATGCCAGATCATTTTGCTGGCATAGAATACCATGGGCAGACTTTTGCCCGAGCCTTGCGTATGCCAAATCACACCGGCACGACGGTCTCCGAATCGTGTCTTGTACTGTCCACCGAGCTCCGACGCCCGGAACGGATCGGCCTTCTCCGCCTCTACAAACCCGGCATACCGGATGGTAGGATCGGCAGCAATCCCACAGGCTTCCAAGGTAGATGCCGCCGCCAGATTCACTGCGTGGTACTGATGATACCCCACTGCTTTTTTCGAGATCGCGGCCGTTCCACTTCCCAGGTCCTCAAAAGTGATAAAATTCAACACATAATCCAGGAAACGTTCCGGTTGGAACATACCCCGGATCAAGGTTAGAAACCCTGGTTGCATCGTCCCTTCGCTCTGCTTCTTATTCCCTAGTTCCCGGTAGAGATCCTCACCGTTGATGGTGCGCCAGGGCATGAACCGGTCCCACTTCGACGCAATCGTACCGAACCGCGTCCGTAGGCCGTCGGAAACCACAAGGATTTCGTTGTAGGCAAAGAGCGAAGGGATCTCCTGTTTGTAGGTCTGGAACTGTCGGAATGCCTCTCGGAGTGGATCCTTTTTGTTTCCCCATCGACCTCGGAATCGCTCATGGCATTTTTCAACTCCATCACCACCAACGGTAACTCATTGACAAACAGCACCACGTCCGGCCGTCGCTCCCGTTATTCTTGATGACTGCAAATTGATTGACCGCCAGCCAGTCATTCTTCTCCGGATGTTCTATATCCAAGAACCAAACTTTACCGTGCTGCCCGCGGTCCGGTTCTCTCCAAGAAACATTCACCCCCTCCGTCAGCATTCGATGGAACTGGCGGTTGTTTTCGATCAGGACCGGACTCCTCAGCGTACGGACCTTATGGACAGCCTCTTCAATAGCCTCTTCAGGAACGCCTG
>CAZBKV010000374.1:0-2916 GCA_964492575.1 uncultured Verrucomicrobiota bacterium
GGCTGACGACCTTCTTTTCCGATCCGCCCGCTCTGCCGTAACAACACCGAGGTGTCGGTCTTTCCTTTGGGTTTCTTTTGGACGTGTTCGAGATAGACTCTGGTTGCTGCACCCCAAATCCCTCCCAGAAAAAGAGGATTTTTCTCTCCATTTCCGGCCACATTTATAACCCCCAGAATCCTCTCCCACCCTTCGCACTCAATGTTTCCCCAATTTTCTAGGGGATATATATAAAATCCAGAAGTAAAAATTTCCTTAGAGCTTGCTTCAAAGTCAAGGAGTTCGCAACTTATTGGCTATCAATGAGTTAAGTGCTTTTCCAAAGGCCTAGGCCCTAGAGCTCATCCAAAAATCGGCTGGGTCGTTGGAAGGGAAGGGTTTTAAGAAAAGAAAACATTGGATGAAAGAAATAATCACAGCGGATGGGAGGATAGAGGAAAAGAATTTTCATGCGGCGGTTTGGGGACAAGCTGCCCTACCTATCCCTGGGCATTCGAAAGGGAATTGGAAGGTAGGGCGCGTTGTCCCCAACGCGCCGGGATAAGAAAAATGGACGGATACCCTTTTCGGACAAGCTCTACGGTTTTGGCTCTGGCCAAAACTGCCGCGAAAATGCAGAGGCTGAGCTGTCCAATTCCCGATCAGATAGAAAAGGGAAGATTAATATCGCCAGGTAAGGTGGAAGAAGACTTGGTGTTTTTCGAATTCACGATGATGTTGGTCATGGGCCAGGGCGTCGGTCCATGTGTAGGCATATTGGGCTCCTAGACTGCAATGTTTATAGAAGTCCCATTGGAGGCCTACCATTGGAGTATAGGTGCGGTCTCGGATAGGGGCTCCGGGGAGGAAGTCGAATTCTGCCACTTCAAAGCCGGTGGTTCCTTGTAGTTGAGGAAGGATTTGGAATTGAGCATGGATCCACCATTTGATGTTTTGATAGGCGAATCGACCGGCAGAGGAAGGAAGGAGGAATTGGCGGCCGCCTAGTTTGAGGAGAACATCGTCGTTCAGATTAGCGATAGCTTGTATGCGGAAGTAGAGGAGGGTTTCCTGATCGTCGCCGGCGGGTTGGATTTCATCTTCATCAAAGAAGTGGAAACTGGGGCCAACCACGCCATCGAAACTCAACCAATCGGTAAGCTTAGCTTTTGTGCCGAACAGGATTCGGTGATAGGTATTATGGTAAACATAGGGAACGCCGCCGGGGTAATGGTTTTGCCCTTGGAGACCAAATCGATATCCGAAGTAAACCTCCCGTTCGTCCTCCGGTTTCCAACCTACATCGAAACCGAAGTTCGAGTCATTTCGATCGGTATGATTGTGATAGAAGGGGATATCTGTTCGTTGCCGGGCCTTGAAATCCCAGAATCGGGCCTCTCCGACCAGTCGAGCAAAGTAACGATCGGAGTCCCAGCGGAGGGATAGGTTGTAGAGGTGTTTGAAATTACGCCGTCGATCGCGCACCTCAGTTGCACAAAGAACCGGCAAGCCGCCGGGAGGGACCCATGCCATTTCATCCAACGTACCTTCTGTATAACCGAGCCAGGCCCCGGCTTGGAAGGTCCAGGGGTCGGAATGGGCACCTATATTTAGGGTGAAGATGTGCCGCAGATACGATTCCCGATCCTCTGCATGGTAAAAGCGGTAGTCCGGTTGGTAGGCCACGGAAGCGGTCCATGGATCGGCTTGGATATCCACTCCTACTACGGGTTGGAGGGAGGTAATCCAAGAGCCTTGTTTGGCTAGTGGCCCGCGGTCTTGGTCATAGATATTATCGTCGTAGCCTTCCTGGATGGTCAGGGAGAGTTGTGGTTTGATATGGGGATTGGGTGTTTGAGCAGCATAGACTGTTCCCACTAAGGCAGCCACAGAGAGGGTGATGAATGATTTGAGTTTTCTCATAAGCCTGTTTCCTGGGTTGTATTTCTGTTGAGAGTTATTGGTTAAGTTAGTAGTTAGGGGTAAGGAGGGAGAAAGGGGGCTTCCCTTTTCCAGCGTTTGGAGAGGGGAGTGGAGGTTTTGGGGTAGAAAGATTCCTTCCACGGGGGTGGTCCGTGGAAGAAGAGAACGATAATGAATATCTCTTCCGCCTGGCATACACTATGAGGATGAGGGAACGTTTATTATGAGGCAAGAAGAAAATAAAAGAAGCAACATTAGTTTTGCTCAATTAGATTTCTAACGATAATTTTTACGGTAACTTCTCCTGTTCTCCTGCCTCGAAAACAGAAAACAATCCCAACCCTCCTTCGGCTTCTTATCCTGTTCGCTCCAATCCATAATGCCGACCATTGCCAAAGGTGGATTCTCTCAGTAGCATAAAAATAAAGGTCAGGAACCAGGGGATCAGAAAACCAAAAAGGAGATGTTTGATTACAAAGTCCAACTTGAAGTATTTGAAGGTCCGTTGGACCTGCTGCTTTACTTGGTCCGGAAGCAGGAGGTGGATATTTCTCAGATTAGTATCGCCCGGTTAGCCACTGATTTTATCGAACATCTAAAGCTCATGCAGGAGTTGGATCTGGATGTGACAGGGGAGTTTTTAGTAATGGCCGCTACGCTTCTTTATCTGAAGAGTCGGGAACTGCTTCCGGTTGAGCAGCGGATTGAGGAAGGGGAGGGAGAAGAAGAGGAAGATCCGCGTTGGGAATTTATTCGGCGGCTGCTGCAATACAAGCGTTATCGGGATGCCTCGGAATTGCTTCGGCGTCGCGAAGCGGAGCAAGCGTTGGTGTATCCGAGGCGTCCTTTGTTGCCGAAGGAGGTTGGTACAGATCATCCTGGGGAACTGATTCAAGCCAGTTTATTTGATTTGGTTGGGGCTTTGCATCGGGTGTTACAGCGGCTTCGGGCCCGGGAGCCGCTTCAGTTGGAGGAAGAAGAGGAGTGGACGGTGGCGGGCCAGATGGAATTTTT
>CAZBKV010000375.1:0-917 GCA_964492575.1 uncultured Verrucomicrobiota bacterium
ACAAACGTACGGAATACCCACTATGTCCTCGGTACCGTCTATGGAGCTCATCCCTACCCGGAGATGGTTCGCAATTTCCAGCGAGTGATCGGCGACGAAGCTCGAGCCCAAATCCTGGAACAAGAAGGCCGCTTGCCGGATCTGCTCATCGCCTGCGTCGGCGGCGGATCCAATGCGATGGGACTGTTTTATCCTTTCCTGGACGATCCCTCGGTAGAACTCCTTGGAGTCGAAGCCGGAGGACGGGGAATCCAAACCGGGCAACATGCCGCTCGGTTCCAGGGCGGCGAGTTAGGTGTCCTTCAAGGAGCCCGTTCCTACGTCCTCCAAGATCAACACGGTCAAATCCAACTCACCCACAGCGTCAGTGCAGGCCTTGATTATGCTGCGGTAGGACCAGAACACGCCTGGCTCCGGGAGATCGGCCGAGCCCAATACACTTACGCTACCGACGACCAAGCAATCGAAGCCTTTCTTCTGCTCTCCAAGCTGGAAGGAATCATTCCGGCTCTGGAATCGGCCCATGCTGTTGCAGCAGCCATCGAACGCGCGCCGAAGATGCGCAAAGACCAAATCATCTTAATCAACCTCTCCGGTCGTGGCGATAAAGACGTCGCCCAAGCCGCCTCCTTCCTCCAAATGAAACTCCCTTTGGACCTGGAAGGATTAGCTTGAAAGGCGGGTTTTGAGGAAGATAAGTTGTTTATGTGAATCTTCAGGAGATAACAGGAGATTAGCGCATGAGATTAAAACGGCTTTGCTTGGAACAAGTTGGGCCGATTCAGAGAGCAGATCTTAAATTGGGGGATTTGACTGTCCTTGTAGGAGGACAGGCGACGGGGAAAACTATTTTTTTACAATTTTTAAAATTAATTCTCGATGTCGGTGCGATTCATTCTCAACTTTTAAAATATGGA
>CAZBKV010000375.1:927-2903 GCA_964492575.1 uncultured Verrucomicrobiota bacterium
GGATTTGACTGGGAAAATAACCGGAATCGTTTCTTGGAAATTTATCTCGGAGAAGGGCTGCATACAATCTGGTCTGCCAATTCTCTTTTGCGAGAAAATGGACGCCGAATCGACCTGGATACTTATGTCCGAAAACACCGTAGGAGTGAGAAACAAACGGTTTTCTATATCCCAGCACAACGAGTTTTATCTCTTGTAGAAGGATGGCCCCGTCCGTTCCAATCCTTTACTTCATCAGATCCCTTTGTTGTAAAAGAATTTAGTGAACAGATTCGCATTCTATTAGATAAGGAGTTCCGGATCGGATCAAAACATTCTCGCATTCTCTTTCCTCAGTCCCAACGATTGAAACAACCCTATCGAGAACTCCTTCAAAAACATCTTTTCCGGGATTTTCAGCTCCGATTCGATCAACAAGGAGGACGGCTTCGATTAGTTTTGGCCAATTCGCAAACACGAATCCCCTTTTTAGCCTGGTCGGCAGGTCAACGAGAATTCATTCCGCTTCTTTGTGGACTTTATTGGCTGTTGCCTCCTTCTAGGGTTTCTACTCGAAATGATTTAGAGTGGGTCATTTTGGAAGAGCCGGAAATGGGACTTCACCCATCAGCAATTTCTGTTGTCCTTTTGATGGTCTTTGAGCTTCTTAGCCGAGGATATAAAATATGTCTTTCCACGCATTCTCCTCATGTTTTGGATGTCCTTTGGGCGATAAGGATATTTAAGACTCATAATGCTTCTCCTCAGAAGGTTTTAGATATATTTGGGTGTAAAAAGACGGATTCAACATGGAAAGTAGCCAACCAGATCCTAAAAAAAGAAATTCGTGTTTATTACTTTGAACCTCAAACAGAAGACGGAAAGATTGAGGCTCAAGATATTTCAAATTTAGACCCTTCCGCTCCTCATAAAAGAGAAGCCGGATGGGGTGGGTTAACAGAATTTAGTGGTCATATCGCAGAGGTTGTCGCGAAGGTAATAACCGCTCATTCTAGAGCCTAAGGGATATGAAGCTTGAGAAGGTTATTCAACAAATCGATGCGATTCGAAATTTTATAAGAAAGGTCTTCATGCTGTCTTAAAAGGAGACCGAAAGAAAATCCGATGTAAATATTCTAAAAATACTCGAAGAATTATCGGCTCCCTTTATTTAGATGAAGCCTTAAAGCCTCTTTACCCCAATAGCTTTAGATGGGACTATGGAATCGGTTGGAAACAAGACTCTAAAAAGGAATATGTAGTATGGGTAGAGGTGCATCCTGCAACCCCTGGTGAGGTCAAAACCATTCTAGAAAAAGGAAAATTCTTAACTCACTGGTTGCAAAATGAAGGGAAAGCTCTAAGCTCATTGAGCTATTCGCCTTATATCTGGATTGCTTCCGGTGCAGTTTCTCTTTTTACGGAATTCCCCTGAGGCCCGCAGTCTTGCCCAAGCTGGAGTGAGGTTCCCACATAAGATTCTTTATTTGGACGAACTTGAAAGAGAACCTTTCCAATCAAAATAGGTCCTTTTAAGTCATGACTGAGTCTGGTGGATGAGCCGAGAAGGAGCGGCTAGCTGAAAGAGCTGCTTCGCTCCGGAGTCTGGTCTTATGAATCGGTATTGCTGTTGTCGGCCCATCGGGAAGGCAAGGTGGAGAAGGTGCGGGGTTGGCGGATTGGGCCGGTGGGGTGTTCGAGCAGTTGTGACGGGAGTTGGGGCTTCAGGAGGTCATCAGCCAGATGGGAGGAGGTCGCTGGAGGAGTCGCGTTGGCGTGATGTGAAGTCTGAAAACGTGGTGTAGAAGATGGGTCAAAGATCTGGTATCAGTTAAATCCCTGCCCTCGAATGAAAAATTTCAGAAAGTAGAAATTCGAGGAAGGGAGGGCGCGCTGTCCTCACAGCGCGCTGGAAGAGGAAACAAACGATTTGCGGCGGCCTAAGGACAGGCCGCCCTGCCTTTTTCTTGTCCTTCTGGGGAGCAGAAATTTGACAG
>CAZBKV010000376.1:0-2393 GCA_964492575.1 uncultured Verrucomicrobiota bacterium
GCTCTGACCTTTGCCGAGGCAGGTGCCAAGGTGGTCTGCGTCTCCCGAACCCCTCAAAACGCCGAGAAAGTGGCCCAAGAGATTCAAGAGAAGGGAGGGACTGCGTGGGCTTATCCGGTCGATGTAGCCGACACAGAAGCCGTGAACCAAACCGCCCAGGCGATTCTCCAACAGACCGGTCGGGTGGATATTCTGGTTAACAACGCCGGCATCACCCGGGACACGCTTCTGCTTCGAATGCGGGATGAGGATTGGGAGGTAGTTTTGAATGTGAATTTACGTGGGGCTTTTGCCTTTACGCGGGCTTTTTACCGCACGTTTATGAAACAGCGCAGTGGGCGAATCATTAACATTAGTTCGGTGGTAGGGCTGATGGGGAATGCCGGTCAATGCAACTATGCGGCGAGCAAGGCGGGGTTGATTGGGTTTACGAAGTCGTTGGCCAAGGAACTGGCCCCACGGGGCATTACTGTTAACGCTATTGCCCCAGGGTTCATCCAAACCGATATGACCGCCCAACTGAACGAAGAGTGGAAACAAACCCTCCTCCAACAAATCCCCCTCGGCCGATTCGGCGAACCCGAAGACATCGCCCAAGCCGCCCTCTTCTTAGCCGGACCAACTGGACGATATATCACCGGACAAGTCTTGATTGTTGACGGAGGATTAACCATGTAGGAAAGAGAATAGGAAAAGAGAATAAATCCGTACAGCAACCCGTCTTTGCC
The DNA here is from genome assembly GCA_964492575.1 of uncultured Verrucomicrobiota bacterium. Classification (GTDB taxonomy): domain Bacteria; phylum Verrucomicrobiota; class Verrucomicrobiia; order Limisphaerales; family CAZBKV01; genus CAZBKV01. The sequence goes on from CAZBKV010000376.1 coordinate 729, forward strand.
CTGGGATCGAAAAGAAAAAAGAAAATTTTTCGACTCAGGCCTTGACGGGTTGGATCCGGTTGCCTACAGACAGTCTGGCTAACGAACAAAGAGGAGGGGAGAAAATCGTATGGCTGCCGAAAAATCCATTGAGGAACGAGTGCGAGAAATCGTGGTCGAACAACTAAACGTAAAACCGGAACAAGTCACACCCGAGGCCCGCTTCGTCGAGGACCTTGGGGCGGACTCGCTCGACGTGGTCGAGCTAGTCATGGCATTTGAAGAAGAGTTCGGCCACGAAATCCCAGACGAAGAGGCCGAGAAACTCCAGACCGTGGGAGACGTGATCAAGTACATCGAAGAACTCCAAGAAGAAGCGTAAAGATTCCCCAACCCTTTATTTCGGCTCAAAGAAGTCTCGCGGTCGAAGGAGTTCCCGGCCGTCTACACCCAATAGACAATCAGCAAAGGTATTCTCTTATGGCCTATCATTCGGATGAGAGGCGGGTGGTTATCACAGGCTTGGGGATTGTTTCTTCCCTAGGCCTGGATGTACCCACGTTTTGGTCCAACCTTCTTGACTGTAAATGCGGGATTACCCGCATTTCTCAATTCGATCCTTCCCCGTTCGACACCCAAATCGCGGCAGAGATCAAAGAATTCGATGCCCGCTACGCCTTTCCTTCCCCTAAAGACGAGCGCCGGGCCGATCGGTTCATCAAATTCGCCGTCATGGCCGGATACGAAGCCTTGAAAGACTCCGGCCTGGACCTGGATAAGACGGATCGGAACCAAATCGGAGTCTACATCGGCTCGGGTATCGGCGGTCTTTGGACCATCGAAACCCAACACCAAACCCTTCTCAACAAGGGTCCCCGCCGCCTCACCCCCTTCATGATTCCCATGCTCATCCTGAACATGGCGGGAGGCATGTTCTCCATCTTTCACAATCTCAAAGGTCCCAACCTGGCCACCTGCTCGGCCTGCGCTACCTCAGCCCACGCCATCGGCGAAGCCTGGCGTGTCATCAAAATGGGCCATGCGAAAGTGATGTTCGCCGGAGGAAGCGAAGCGGCCATTACCCCGCTAGGAATCGGCGGGTTCTGCGCCTTAAAGGCCATGAGCACCCGCAACGACGACCCCCAACACGCTTCCCGTCCCTTCGATGCAGAACGAGATGGATTTGTAATGGGGGAAGGAGCCGCCGTCCTTGTCCTGGAAGAGCTGGAACATGCAAAAGCCCGCGGGGCAAAAATCTACTGCGAACTAGTCGGATACGGCTCCACGGCAGACGCATATCATCTGACGGCCCCCGAACCGAATGGAGAAGGGGCAGCCCGTTGCATGCAGATGGCTCTAGAGACAGCCAAACTGCGGCCTGAAGAGGTCGATTACATCAACGCTCACGGAACCTCAACCCCTTACAACGACGTCACGGAGACCAAAGCGATCAAAGCGGTCTTTGGTCCTCATGCCAAAAAACTGGCTGTCAGCTCCACCAAAGGGGCAACAGGGCATATGCTCGGGGCAGCCGGAGCCGTGGAGATGGTTATCTGTGCGAAAACCTTAGAAACAGGGGTGATCCCTCCCACGATCAACTACGAACATCCAGATCCGGAATGTGATCTAGACTATGTGCCGAACGAGCCGAGGGAATATCCGGTGAAGGTTCTTCTGAGCAACTCA
>CAZBKV010000376.1:2403-2900 GCA_964492575.1 uncultured Verrucomicrobiota bacterium
CAACTCATTTGGGTTTGGAGGGCATAATGTGACTTTAGCGGCGCGGAGATTTGAGGGGTAAAAAGGTATAATATTGAAAAATCCCAAGGCAATAACGAAATAAAAGTTTGGTTTTTCTAGACTTCTTAAAACTTACAAAAAAATTAAAAAAACTCCATTTCCGCTAAGTCCGCCAACGTTGTACCCCTCAATAACTGTAAATATTCCTCACGAATCTTCTTCCAACGCGCATGTAACGGACAAGGACTATCATCCCGACACTCCGGCCGCCCAAGAATACAACCCATCAACCGCGTAAGCCGCTCGACTGGATCCACCACGTCCAAAAGCGTAATCCGCTTCGGATCCTGAGCTAAACGAAAACCACCCCCCACCCCCTTTTGCGATTCCAAGACACCATGATGCGCCAGTTCTTGCAAAATTTTCGAAAGATAATTCCGGGGGGCATCAATCTGTTTCGCAAGCTCCCCAGCCCCTATGAATTTGCCCCTAGGAAC
>CAZBKV010000377.1:0-2895 GCA_964492575.1 uncultured Verrucomicrobiota bacterium
GTTCCCCGGCTTCTGCTAATTGTCGAATCGCCGCAAACGCATCTTGCACGCGGACGTGAAAGGCTTCCTGGGGCAATCCGGTCGCTACCAGGTTCTTTTGAATCCAGGCAGCGTGCCGTGCGTTGGCCTCGATTGCCAGGACTCGTCTGGCCCCGCGGCTCAGACATTCCAATCCCAGTGCGCCCGATCCGGCAAACAACTCCAGGACCTCCGCCTCCTGAACGAAGGTGCCCAAGCTGTTAAAAATCGCTTGTTTGACGCGGTCTGGGGTCGGTCGGACCCTGCGGCCATGAGGGACCCGTAACACACGCCCGGTCGCTTTTCCTCCGGTAATTCGCATCATTCCCAATCTAGAGCCTGTCTGAAATTTGGAAAAGACGTTGGGGGAGGATTTTTCCATTTTTCTTCCACGCTCTAACGAGCGGAGCTACAAGATGAACGTTTTCTCCTTGTAGTTTCGTAGCTACCGTCGCGAGACGATGGATCTCCCTATCACGTTGTCACGCGCCGCAGTCTCAGGTTTCTTCCTCTACCTCCCAGTCACGAGGAGGGTTCATCTTCAGCGGGGCCGACTTCAGCTTGTTTTTTGCGATCGCGAAAGGCGTTGGAAATTGCTACATCTAAAGCGGGAACCGTTGAAGGGAAGCAAAAGACGTGCATGAGCAGGCAGAGACGGAAACAGAGGTCAGCGCAGCCGGAAGCGAATTGGACCGGGGCTTTGTCGGCGATGGGACGGCGGACCGAGGAGCCGCCGATCGGCTGGCTCATGAGCCTGGCTTTGAAGAAGCCCGACCTGATTAGTCTGGCTGCAGGTTTTACGGATTACGACACGTTACCGGTAGAAGAGGTAAAGGAGATCGTTTTGGAACTGCTCGGGGATTCTCAGAAAGCCCGAGCAGCCTTGCAGTATGGGACGACGGCCGGCTTATGGAGCCTACGGGTTTTGACGGCCCAGCGGATTGCGGATCAAGATCGAGCCGCTCTCCGGCAAATGGAACGCCGTGTTCCCATGCCGCCGGCGGAAACCTGGGATCCGGATCGACTGGTGATTACGAACGGTTCCCAACAGCTTTTATATTTAGTGAGCGAGGCGTTGTGTGATCCAGGTGACATTGTCTTGGTCGAAGACCCGACGTATTTCGTTTACCTCGGCATTGCCCAAAGCTTTGGGATTGAATGCCGCGGGATTCGTACTACGCCCCAGGGGATCGATTTGCATGCGTTGGACCAGGTGTTGGATCGGATTCAGCGTTCGGGTCAAGCGGCCCGGGTAAAAATGGTATATCTTGTGACTTACTATCAAAATCCAACCGGTTGGACTACCTCAGCAGAGAGGAAACGCGGTGTGTGGGAGCGGATCCAGGCCTTTGAAGCGCAAGCAGGGCATCCCATTTACATTGTAGAGGATGCAGCGTATCGGGAGTTAGGCTTTGGAATAGAAAGTCCGCCGTCCTTTCTTGTCTTTCCCGGTGCGGCAGAGCGCGTCGTATATGCCGGAACTTATTCGAAACCCTTTGCCACGGGGATCCGCATAGGGTTCGGCCTGCTTCCTTCGGGGTTGTTCCAGCTTGTGATTCGGCTGAAGAACAATCATGATTTCGGGACTTCGAATTTTCTGCAGTCGATTTTGGCCGAAGCTTTGGAGCGGGGGTGGTATGACCGACATCTTCAGCTTCTCCATTCCCAATACCGGAAGAAAGCTGTTGCGATGCAGGAGGCGCTGGAACGATGGTTTCCGTCGCAGGCGGTTTGGGAACCTCCACAAGGAGGGCTTTACTTTTGGGTGCAATTGCCGGAACCGCTTCGAACCGGGCCGAACGAGGAGCTGTTTCGAGCTGCGTTAGATCAAGGGGTGTTGTATGTCCCCGGGTCTTATTGCTATGCCTCGGATCCTACTCGGGTAATTCCAGATCATGCCATGCGGCTTAGCTTCGGGAACGCTACGTTGGAACAGATTGAGGAAGGGATACGGCGTCTTGGTCGAGCGATTGAGAAGACCTGGGAGAAACTCGCTTCGGAGGACGCTTTAACGACGAGTTCCACCGAAAAATCAGAATGAGGGAAAGGCAACGTCTCATCGAGTTTGAACCTGAAGAACCGCTCCTGGAACAGGGAGAACCGGTTCCCCAAGTCTACCGTATTGTGGATGGTCGGGTGGATCTGTTCTGGCGGGTCAAAGAGACAGAACTTACGTTGGGGTCCCTGGGACCGGATCAATTCGTTGGAGGACTGGAAGCGGTAGCGGGGATTCCGGCTCGAACCACGGTCGTGGCAGCCGTTCCTACCTCGGTGGTCCCTCTTCATCGGACGGCTTTCCTGGAATTACTGGCTACGCATCCTCCCTTATTGATTCAGTGGTTGGTCGCCGAGGCCCGGCTTTGGCAGGAGGCGAGTCAAGGGATTGAAGAGACGATCGGTATGGCTCTCCAGTTGGCCCAGCAATCGATGTTGGGCGAGGGCCAGGCTTCGAAACCCCCTCTTTCATCCGGTATGCAGGAACTTGGGGGTAAGAGGAAAGAAGGGTGGGTCGTCCGGATTCGATCGATGGAATCTCCCGGACGTCGGCGGATTCGAGCTGTGGATCTGGAGGTCAAAAAGTTTCCTTTCTTTATCGGCCGGGCGGAGCCGACACACCCCGGAAAATCGGAGAATGATCTTTCCCTCCCGGATTTCCTCCCGTTTCAAATCTCCGTGCGCCATTGCATGATCGAACAGGATCAGGAAGGAATTTGGATTCGAGATCGAGGGAGTCGTTTGGGGACGATTGTCAATGGTCAACGGCTAGGACTGATTACCGGCGTCTTTCGAGCCCGTTTGTTCCCAGGCCGCAATGAGCTCATCCTGGGGGACCCGGACAGTCCGTTCCGATTCGAGGTCTGGGTGGAAGAGCGATAG
>CAZBKV010000378.1:0-2882 GCA_964492575.1 uncultured Verrucomicrobiota bacterium
GCCCTACCTTGCCCTTGGCATTCGAAAGGCCATGTGTGGTAGGGCGCGCTGTCCCCAGCGCGCCGGGATAAGAAAGAAAATCTGGAGGCCTTGAAGTCAGGCCACCTGCCCGCTTTTCTCTTCGGGGGCAAAAGCTGACCGATGCCAAAAACGAAAACAAGGGAAAATCGAATTGCAAAGGGAGGAGGGTTGCAATGGATGTGCGGGAGGCACGGATTGCATTGAACATGCTCGACCGGATCGGCCCGGTGACGTTACGTAAACTGATCGATGTCTTTGGCGATCCGGTCTCCGTTCTCCAAGCATCGGCCGAAGAACTCCAACGTGTCCCCGGTATCGGGCCGGAAACCGCCAAAGCCATCGCCCAATGGGAAGAGACGGTAGACCTCCAGGCCGAACTTCGACGAATTCGGGAATACGGATGCACCGTCTTGATCCCGGAAGACGAGGATTACCCACCCCTCCTGCGCGAGCTTTACGATCCGCCAATCGTCCTCTACGTAAAAGGAAAACTAGAACCCCGAGACCGGAATGCCATTGCGATCGTGGGCTCCCGCCGCGCGACCCATTACGGCCTGGAAGTAGCCCGAAAACTCGCTTACCAGCTTGCCTATGCCGGAGTCACCGTCGTCAGCGGCGGGGCTCGCGGGATCGACTCTGCAGCCCATCAAGGAGCCCTTACCGCCAAAGGCCGAACCCTCGCCGTCTTGGGCAGCGGCCTCAATGTGGTCTTCCCACCCGAAAACGCCGAACTCTTCGAACGAATCGCCGCCAATGGAGCCCTGCTCACCCAGTTTCCCTTCAACCGCCATCCCGACCGCCAAACCTTCCCCATCCGCAACCGAATCATCTCTGGTCTCTCCCTCGGTACCGTTGTAGTCGAGGCCCCGATGAACAGCGGCGCCCTAATCACCGCCAATATGGCGACCGAACAAGGTCGTCTAGTCTTCGCCGTCCCCGGTCGCATCGATTCCCCAACCAGCAAAGGCTGCCACGATCTCATTAAGAAAGGAGCCAAACTTTGCGAAAGCGTTGAGGATATCCTTAGCGAATTCGAATATCTCTTCCCACCGGCCCGTTCGACTGCCTCTGCCATCTCCAATCCCCAGCTCCTCACCCTCCAGTTAAACGAAAACGAACAACGAGTCTATGAAGCGTTAGGAACAGAAGAACGCCACATCGATGACATCATCCGTTCTACCGGATTACCTCCTGCGATCGTAAATGCCACCCTCTTCCAGCTCGAATTAAAACACCTCGTCCACCAACTCCCCGGGAAAAGATTTGTTCGAACCACTCCCAATCCGCTTTAATACCCGGTGTATGGAAGTAATTATCGTGCCAACAGCAGACGACGCCGCCTGGTTGACCGCCAAGGTCATCGCAGAGGCCTTGCGGGAAAATCCTCACCTTACCCTCGGCTTGGCCACCGGCCGAACCATGGAACCGGTCTACAAATACCTGGTCCAAATGCATGTCCATGAAGACCTAGACTTCTCCCTCTGCCGCACCTTTAACCTGGACGAATACGTCGGACTCCCCCCGGATCACCCTCAATCCTACCACTACTACATGAATCAACACCTCTTCCGTCACATAAACATCGACCTTCGAAACACCCACCTCCCCAACGGAATGGCCGAAGACCTAGAAGCCGAATGCCAACGATACGAAGAACTGATCCGTCGAGCCGGAGGAATCGATCTCCAACTCCTGGGAATCGGCCGAGTCGGTCACATCGGCTTTAACGAACCCCTTACCGGCCTGATGTCCCGGACCCACGTCCAAATCCTTTCCCCGGAAACGATCGAACAAAATGCTCCCCTCTTTCCAGACCCCTCCCAGATTCCCCATATGGCCTTGACCATGGGAGTAGAAACCATCCTCGAAGCCCGACGCTGCCTCCTCTTAGCGACTGGTCTGGAAAAAGCCGATATCATCGCCAAAGCCATAGAAGGCCCTATCACCGCCATGATCTCCGCCTCCGCCCTCCAACTCCATCCAGACTGCGTCGTGGTCCTGGACGAAGACGCCGCCTCTAAACTCCAAGGCCGAGACTACTACAAATCCATCTTCGCCCATGCCCCCCATTGGGAACCGTTCCGGGAAGCCCTCAAAGACCGACTCAAAAGTCAAGGTTTGACGAATCACAAAATCTAACCCAGACTTAAAAAAGAAAAACCACCAACAGGGAAAAGAAGGGCAATGCAGTCGGAAACCGTTCAACCCAAACCAAAACATATGTTTGTCAGAGACAAACTCCGCGTCTACATCTACCCAACCCAAAAAGAAATGGCGGAGGCCGCCGCCAACACCGCCGCCGAATACCTCAAACACCTCCTCTCCAAACAAGAACAAGCCCGCATCATCCTCGCTTCCGCGGCCTCCCAAATCCTCTTCCTCTCCTACCTGACCGCACGCCGAGATGTCCCCTGGGACCGCGTCACCATCTTCCACATGGACGAATACCTCGGCCTCCCCGAAGCCCATCCGGCCAGCTTCCGCCGGTTCATTAAAAAACACGTCCAAGAACGCATCCCCCAAGCCACCTACCACTATATCCAGGGCGACGCCCCAGAACCCCTGCGGGAATACCGTCGATATTCTGACCTCTTAAACGAAGCCCCTATCGACCTCTGTTGCCTCGGCATCGGAGAAAACGGTCATATCGCCTTCAACGACCCCCATGTGGCCAAATTCAACGACCCCATGACCGTCAAGATCGTCCAGCTCGACGCCCGATGCCGCCAGCAACAAGTCAACGAAGGAGCCTTTCCGGACATCTCATCCGTCCCCCAATACGCCTACACCATCTCCATCCCCGGACTGATGCGGGCCCGACGCCTCATTGGTGTGGTCCCGGAACGGCGCAAGGCCGAAGC
>CAZBKV010000379.1:0-2880 GCA_964492575.1 uncultured Verrucomicrobiota bacterium
GGGTGAAAACAACGATAAATTTTACCCATTCTAAGAGCGGGGGGGGTAAGAAGGGTGGTTTTCCATTTGACCCGGTCGAAGGCTCTTTTATAGGCTGGCGACCACTTGAGACGGGCTTATGCTGGAACGAATACGAAAACATCAGACGTGGCTTTGGATCTTATTGACGATCGTAGTGATTGTCACCTTCGTGATCTTTTTCACTCCGGGGGTGACCCGGATTCGTGGAATCCCAGGGGTAGGACACGTTGGATCCATTGCGGGGCATTCGGTGACCGCTCGGGAGTACTTCAAAGCCTTGCAAGAAGTAAACCTAGCGTTCTTTCTCCAGTATGGTCAGTGGCCGCAGGGGGCTGTGGCGGATCGATTTCGTTTTAATCCGACGGAGCGGGCTTTACAGCGTCTGACCTTGTTGTACTTAGCAGAGAAGGCCGGGATTGAGGTGGGAGATGAGGCGATTGTGGAGTGGGTTCGAAGGACGTTTGGGGATCCGAATCGTCCGGGGAGCGCTCGAGAGCGTTATCAACAATTTGTCAACAGCCCGGAGATTCGGCGTATGGGGTATACGCCACGGATCATCAATGAATTCATCCGGCATCAGGTCATGATTTCGCATCTGATTCAGGAGGCCTCCTTGTATGGAGAGTTGGTGGTTCCTCGGGAAGCCAAAGAGCAATATCGTCGGTTGCATGAATCGATCGAGGCGGAAGCCGTAATTTTCCAGGCCACCAATTATTGGGCTCAAGTCAAACCCAATCCGGACGAATTGCTTCGCTACTACAGCAACCATATGAGTCGGTACCGCATCCCGGAACAACGAGTGGTTTGGTACGTCAAGTTCCCGATCACGAACTATCTTGCGAAAGCCGAAGAGGAGTTGAATAGCCGGACCAATCTGCAGGTCCTCCTCGAACAAGAATACCAGCGTCGAGGCACGAATAGTTTTACGGACGTCAAGGGCAATCCTCTGCCGCCCAAAGAAGCGAAGAAACGGATTTTTGAGGAACTGAAACGGCGGCAGGCATTGATCTTGGCGCGGCGAGCGGCAGCGGAGTTTGGATCGAAACTGTTTGATATGAAGCCGGTAAAGCCGGATAACTTGGTCAAACTGGCCAAACAGGAGAAGATCCCGGTTTACACAACCCGTCCGTTTAATGAGAGCATCGGCCCGCTGGAATTCCAGGCTTCGCGGGCGATGATTCAGCGACTTTTCGAATTAAACGAAATCCGTCCCTATACGACCCCGTTGGTAGGGGAAGAGGCGGTCTATATTTGTGCCTTAAAAGAGCGACGACCGAGCAAGGTTCCGCCGTTTGAAGCAGTGAAGGCGCAGGTTGAACGGGATTATCATTTGGATAAGGCCCGAGAGCTGGCTCGAGAGGCAGGGCAGAAGTTCCACAGCCGACTCCAAAAAGAGATGAAGGCCGGAAAGAGTTTTCGGCAGGTTTGCAAGGAGGCCAACATCCCTATCGTCTCTCTGCCGAAGTTTGACTTGGTCTCCCCCATTCCGAAAGGATGGGAGCCGCGGTTGAATTTCTACCAAGTACGAAGCGTAGCCGCCCAAATGAGAGAAGGAGAAGTGAGCGACTTTATTCCTAGCCGGGATGGAGGGTTTATTCTCCATCTGATCGATCGGATTCCGGTCTCTGAGAAGGAGTTGGCCCAGGCTCTTCCGGATTACTTGAAGCAACTTCGGATGCAAGGTCGGATGATGGCCTTTCCGGATTGGTTCCAGTATGAGATGCAAGTAAACGAGGTGAATTTCCCGATCCTTCGAAGAGAGAATCAGAGTCCTACCCAATAATCTCTCCCTCTTGTCGAACCGGAGGAGCTAAGTACAACTTTAGAAAGGACAGAGCAGAGGAGATGGTTTATGGGCAAGGTGCCGAAGGATCGGGTTTTGCATCTTTCGTGGAGTAAGACGGGGGAGCATTGGGCGATCCCGGTGTTGTATGAGGATGAGCACCTCCTTGTTGTCGATAAACCTTCCGGGCTCCTCGTTGCCCCAGACGGCTGGGACCCTAATCGGGCCCACCTCATGGGCATGCTCCATGAAGGTATCCGCCAAGGCAAAGGCTGGGCTCGCCAGCGTAACCTCTCCTATCTGTCTAACCCTCACCGCCTGGATCGGGACACCAGCGGAATCCTCCTGTTAGCCAAAAGCAAAGAGGTTCTCCGAAAACTGGTCGATGTCTTCGGCTGGGAAAAACCAATCAAAACCTACCTGGCCCTCGTTCATGGTGTTGTCGTAGAAGACCGGTTTGAAGTGCGCCTTCCTCTAGCCCGACATCCGACCCGTCCCCAATACATGGTTATCGATCGAGGTCGTGGGAAGAAATCGATCACACAGTTCGAAGTTCAAGAACGGTTTGCCGGATATACCCTGGTGCGTTGTTACCCATTGACCGGTCGAACCCACCAACTGCGAGTCCATCTTCGTTCCAAAGGTCATCCGGTTGTGGCGGATCCGCTTTACGGAGGAGCCCCCCTGAAACTTTCTGAACTCAAACGTGGATACCGATTCAAGAAATCAGAAGAAGAAAAACCGTTGATCGGCCGGACGGCCTTGCATGCTTGGCAAATTCGGTTTCCCCATCCTGTGACCGGTGAGCCGTTGGAAGTTACGGCTCCGTTGCCACGGGACTTTGAGGTGGCCTTGAAATACCTACGTCGCTATGCAGCGTTGCGAGGTCCGGTCGCTATTCCCGATGTGGCTTGAAGGAAGGAAAGAGCATCTCTTAACAACCGCCTGTAAGAAAAGAAAGAACCTTCAGAAGGACCTACCGTCCTTAGAGCTCATCCGAAAAATCGGCTGGGCGGTTTGAATGGAAGAAGAGAAAAACCGCCAGATCGAGGGCATGAGGGCAACGGATGGGGGAT
>CAZBKV010000380.1:0-2863 GCA_964492575.1 uncultured Verrucomicrobiota bacterium
CGCCCTACCTTTCAAATTCCCTTTCGAATGCTCAGGGGTTAGGTAGGGCGGCTTGTCCTCAAGCCGCCGCAAAGAAATTTCGTGTTTCATTTTATGGCGCGTTGGGATAATGCGCCCTACCATCAAACCACAATTAGGACGGTTTGCTCCCAACGCGTCCCCTTTCTTTCCATTTTTCCTCTCCAAGATGATAAAATCGCTTTTTCTATCATCTATCCTTTTAGGAATTAAGAACTCTAACTCGAAACCACCTTCTGATGAGACTGCGGGCCTTCTACAAGACGCTGAAGAATCTTTTCGGCAATCTCCTCAGGAGATTCTTCCGCCTCCACAGGAATCCATTCTACCGGCAGCTGGCGTCGGAACCACGTCTCTTGCCGTTTGGCAAATTGAGCGGTTCGAATTTTGATCAAATGTTTTGTCTCCTCCAACGACCGCTTCCCTTGCAAATATTCAAACACCTGCCGGTATCCTAACGCCTGAGCCGCTGGGGCATCCAACGGCAAACCGGCTTCCAACAGCGCCTTCGCCTCGTCCACCAGTCCCCGTTCAAACATCCGCTCCACCCGCCGATCAATCCGCTTTCGTAAATCCGATCGAGACCGACGCAGCCCAAAAAACGGATACGGAACCGGCAAAGGCCCTTTCCATCGAGTCCGTAAGGTGGACGGCGGACGTCCTGTCTGCCGCAAGATCTCAATCGCCCGCCGCACCCGACGCGGATTGTTCCGATCGATCTGCTCATACATCACCGGATCCGCCTGCCGAAGCTCCTCCAGCAATTTCTCCAACGGCTCCTCTTTCAACTGCTGACGCAGTGAAGGGTCCGCCTTCGGCACCGGATCCAATCCATACAGCAGCCCTTTAAAGTACAAACCCGTACCTCCACAAAGGATCGCCACTTTCCCCCGCCGACGAATCTCTTCGGTGCACCGTCTGGCCATCTCTACATACTGGGCGACGTCAAACGGCTCCCAGGGTTCTACGACGTCGATCATATGATGCGGTACCCTCGCGCGATCCTCCGGCCCTGGCTTATCCGTCCCAATATCCATCCGCTTATACACCTGCATCGAATCGACCGAAACGATCTCCCCACCCAGCCGCTCGGCTAACACAAGTGCCACGGCCGATTTCCCCGTAGCCGTGGCACCCCCCAAACACAAAAGATCCCACTCAGCTTCCCTCATGCCTTTGCCCCCTCCGTCTTCGACTCTCCCGCACGCCAGGATAAAATCAACAACACCAAGACCCCAACGCAAATCGATGCATCCGCAACATTAAAAGCCGGAAATCCTAGTTCCCTGCCCGAATCCCGCTGAATGAAAAAATATAAAAAATCGATGACATGTCCCACTCGGATCCGATCCGTCAAATTCCCCAAAATCCCTCCCAACACCATCCCAAAGGCGATTTGCCCCCAAACCCGCTCGATCGGAAACCGATTCCGTAAACGAATCAGGATGATCAACGCCACAAAAGAAATAAACGCCAGCAATTCATTCCATCCGGAAAGGAGACTCCAAGCCGCACCGGTGTTGTTCCAATGCACAAACTTAAAAAACCCCGGAATGACCACCCAAAAATCTCCCGGAGATAAAAGCCTCACTACAAGGATCTTCGACAGTTGGTCAAGAGCATAAACCACTCCTATCGTGAAGAGGATTCGTTTCGTCCGTCCATTCTTCATCATTCGGTTTGGACTCTATCCCCTTATGGTTTTCATAAAGGCAACCTTCGTTTTTCAAAACTTGGTCTTAGTTTGCCCTTTAGGAGACCACCAGGAAGATTATACCGAGCGGCTATCTTTCGCGACTGCTTCCTTCAATTCATCCAAAAATTCCGGCAAGGCCGAGCGCACCCGGTTCCAATTCGGGATCGGTGGAGTCCCCAGCGGATCTTCCAGGAACGCCTTGGCAGCCGCCCGAATGCTCCGAGCAAACGTATGCACCGCCACCTCTTCCTCATGCCGATCGAACTTCAGTCCGTTAATCACCGCATCCGCCCCGTAATGCCGGACCGTATCCTCCGCCTTGCGCACATAGGCAGCCAGGAGCGTATCGAACAATCCACTGTCAAGCTTGATCCCATCGGCCGCCATCGTGCGAAAGATCGACTTCGCCACGTCCACCGCCATCTTGTTTAACCCCTTCGAACTATCCCTCGCAGAAAGCTCCTGGTGTTTATGATCATACACTTCGCACAGCTCCGATTGACAGATCGCCCGAGCCGCACTGTTTCGATATACCTCCGCTAAAATCCCGATCTCCACCCCCCAGTCATACGGAATCCGCATCCGGCGGGCCAGATCGACCGTCATCGCCATCTCACCCGCCAGGGGATAACGGAACGTATCCAGATAAACCAAATACGGCTGCGGACCCAAGATGCTCTGCAGGGAACGAATCAGTGGCGTCAACATCAGCCGCATCACCCGACCATGTAACTGATCGCTAAACCGCGCATAGTATCCTTTGCAAAAATCGAACCCTAAACTCGGATGCGCCACGGCATAGATCAACCGTGCCGGCAGTTCCCGCGTGTAGGTCACAATGTCACAGTCATGCGTCGCAATCACCTTGGCCTGCCCGGACGCAATTACATAGCCAAAACAGATCCACAGATTCCGTCCTTTGCCGGGACTGCCGATATTGAGATCGGCCGCTTCCAATTTTTGATAAAGCCGCTGCATCCGTGGGCCGTCATTCCAAATGATCACCGGCTTCTGAGGAAGTTGACCGAAAAGACGTTTGGCCCTTCGGAAGTCCTGCTGGGAAGCGGCATCCAAACCCACTACGATCTGCTTAATATACCGCACCTCCCGTAACTGCTGAAGGATGAGTCGAAGGGCTGGGCTCCGTAG
>CAZBKV010000381.1:0-2857 GCA_964492575.1 uncultured Verrucomicrobiota bacterium
GGGGAGACGTTTACTCCCAGGTCGATGACTTCAAATCCCGCCCCCTCCAGCATAGCAGCTACGAGGTTTTTGCCGATATCATGCTGATCTCCACGGACTGTGCCAATCACGACTCGGGCCCGTTGCTTTGCCGTTCCTCCAGCAACCAGGCGCGGTCGAATCAATTCCATCGCCGCTTTCATAGCGCGGGCAGAGAGGACCAGTTCGGGAAGGAAATATTCATGGGTTTCGAATCGGCGCCCTACTTCGTCCATAGCCGGGGCCAGATATTCATGAACGAGGCGGATGGGATCTACCCCGGCTTCCAGGGCCTGGGCTGTGAGGGCCTGAGTCGCTTGCTGATCTCCGTCAATAACCGCTTGTTTTAAGGGGGTCAGGTCCATTTTCTTCCTCCCAGGTAAAACCGATTTTACGGTCTTGTTCAATTTTATTGATCCAGGAGCAAAATTTCGACCTTAGAAAATTCCACCGGATGACTTTCGGATTGGAGGGCAATGTAGCCGGATTTTAAGAGCTTCGGGGCACCTTGGTTCAAAAGTCGACGGGCATCCGGATCACGCGGATCCAATTGGGGCTGGCTATAAGAGAAAACCAACCGGCCGTTGACCCAGTGACGGATCAGGCGACTGTTATGGACCTCCAGCTCTACAGTAACCCATTGATCGCCATAAAAGGTAGGGGAGGTGGAATTGATGCAATGTTGGGTGACCAATTTCCCATCCATAACGATATCAGTTCCAGGGGTACAGACGTTTGCAGTAGGCCGATGTTTGTGACGTTTCTTGTCTCCTCCCAGCAGCTGGCATTCCACACAGACGGGGAACGGTTGATTGAGGCGCATGGTCTTGGGATCTTGGCAGTGGATCATGATCCCGCTGTTTCGATAGGCCCAGCCGGGACCATCGGGTAATTGGTTTCCAACAAATCGATATCGGACCCGGAGGACGTAGTTGGTAAAAGGAACTTTATAAAAGAGGTGGCCGAAACGGCCGCGAAATCGGTTATGATAATGATCGTAGACGACCTTCAGAACGCCGTTTTCCACGCGGAAGGTATTACCGAAGTTTTCCCCAAGAGGATAACCGCAGATTTTCGGAATCCAGCCGTCGAGGTTTTGGCCGTTGAAGAGTGGAATCCAACCTTCCTTAGACCAATCGGGTTTAGAGGATTGAGCGGCCAGGACAGAACAAAGAAAAGCTCCGGCTAGGAAAAGTCCCCATCCGCAGAGTCGGATTTGTTTATGTCCACGCATGCTTCTTAGATTGGCGAGAAATAGGAGGACTGTCCAGCAAATGGTTGTCGTTTAGTAGTAGTTTCATTCACTGCTGGAGGGAGAGGAAGTCAGCGTGAGTTTTCCAAATGCGCCTTTCTTTTCCAAGGGGCCGTTTTTGGCTGATGCTATGGTGAATTTTGGAATCCGGTAGGGCTCAGGCTTGCAGTCGGGTAGGGAAGGCGAGTTTAATCGTTGGCCGTGGTGCAACAACAGACTGTTCGCGAACCGGTTCAGATCGAAGGCGTTGGGCTGCATACCGGCCAGAACGTCAAGATGACCATCTTGCCTGCGGAACCGAACAGCGGGATTCGGTTCCGTCGGGTGGATTTGGAGGGGGAACCGGAGATTGAGGCGACGATTACCAACGTCGTGGAGACCACCCGGTGTACCACGCTGGGAAAGGGAAATATTCGAATCCATACAGTGGAACATATTCTGGCGACGCTCTATGGGCTGGGGATAACCAATGCGGTGATCTGTCTGGATGCCCCGGAGCCTCCGGTCGGCGATGGAAGTGCTCGGGACTTTACACGAGCGATCTTGGAGGCCGGGTTGCAACCCCAGAGCGAGACCATTGAGCCGTTCGAGATTTATGAACCGATTCAGCTTCAGGTAGGGGAGAGTTTTCTTTCGGTTTTTTCCCATGACCGGTTACGGATCTCCTGTACCAGTGCGGATCGGAAAGGACTGCATACGCAGTTCCGAACGTTGGAAGTGACTCCGGAGACGTTTCAAACCGAGCTGAGCAAGGCCCGGACGTTTTGCTTTTTTGAAGAGATTGAGCCGTTGATTCGGAAGGGATTGATCCGGGGTGGGAGTCTGCGGAATGCAATTGTGGTGCGAGAGGATGCGGTGTTGACCACCGAACCGTTGCGGTATCCGGACGAGTTTGTGCGGCATAAGATTTTGGATCTTTTGGGGGATTTGGCGTTACTGGGACGGCCGTTGATCGGGCATGTGGTGGCGATGCGGCCGAGTCATACAGCCAACTGCGAATTGGTACGGCGGCTGCGGGAGCAGATGCTGCGTCCGGTGGTTGCCCAGCAAGCGTTTTTGCCACCGGTGGAGAAGAAAGAACCGGCGCGGGAGGAAGCGATCGGCGATGTGCAGGAATTGGTCAAAGAAGGGGCGACGTTGGATATCTCCCAAGTCCTCCGCATCTTGCCGCATCGGTATCCGTTTTTGATGGTTGATCGGGTGGTTCGAATTGAGGGCAAACGGATTACGGCGATCAAACAAGTCACGATAAACGAACCGTATTTCCAGGGACATTTCCCGACGCATCCGGTTATGCCCGGAGTATTGCAGTTGGAGGCAATTGCCCAGGTAGCGGGGATTTTGATGTTACGACATGCCGGAAGTGTGGGGAAGCTTGCCTATTTTATGTCGGCCGAATCGGTGAAATGGCGTAAACCGGTTCGGCCGGGGGATACGCTGACGATTGAGGTGGAATTGATCAAAGCGCGAGGGCGAATTGGACGGGCACGGGGTCGATGTCTGGTAGATGGGGAGACGGTCAGCGAAGCGGAAGTGACGTTTATGTTGGTGGAGAGCCAATCGGGAAGCTGAGGCATTACGGTAGGG
>CAZBKV010000382.1:0-310 GCA_964492575.1 uncultured Verrucomicrobiota bacterium
GTATGAAGCGGAACGCGAGCTGAGGCATGAACGCCGTCTTTTCCAGGCCTTGCTCGAAAACATCCCAGACGCCGTTTATTTCAAAGACCGGCAGTCCCGTTTCGTTCGCGTCAGTAAATCGATGGTCCACCTTTTTCGTCAGCAATCCGCCGACCAAATCATCGGAAAAACCGACTTTGACTTCTTTACCGAACAGCACGCCCGCCAGGCTTATGAAGACGAGCAAGAGATCATTCGCACCGGCCGACCCATCGTCAATAAAAAGGAAAAAGAGACCTGGCCGAACCGCCCGCCCACCTACGCATTAACC
>CAZBKV010000382.1:320-2056 GCA_964492575.1 uncultured Verrucomicrobiota bacterium
CCAAGATCCCCCTCCGCGACGAGACTGGGAAGATCATCGGAACCCTCGGCATTTCCAAAGACATCACCAGTCTCGTCCAAGCCCAGGAAGAACTGGCCGCCACCGCCAAACGTCTCCAACAAGCCTTGCGCATCAAATCGCAATTCCTCTCTCATATGAGCCACGAATTACGAACTCCTTTGGACGTGATTATCCGTTCCGCCGACTTGCTTCTGGACACCCCTCAGCTCGACGCCAAAAACCGGGAATTGGTGGCCCAAATCCGGCACGGAGCGGAAACCCTCCTCCGGTTAGTGACCGACATTCTGACCCTCCATCGCTTGGAGGCCTCTCAGGTCAAACTCCATCCGCAAGACTTTGATCTGGTCGATCTGGTCCACGGGACGGTCGAATTTTTGGCTCCCTTGGCCCATGACAAAGGCCTGGAATTAATCTGTCTGATAGATCCCCAACTTCCGAGGCTTCACGGAGATCCGGACCGAATCCGTCAGGTCCTTCACAACTTAATCGGCAACGCCATCAAATTTACGGAGCAAGGAGAAATTACCGTTCGGGTGGAGCAGAAGAAAACCGACCCAGACCAGATCTGGTTCCGCTTTGAAGTGGAGGATACCGGCCCTGGGATTCCGGAGGATCAACTTCACCAAATCTTTCAGCCTTTCACCCAGGTGGACATCTCTTCCACCCGTAAACATCCCGGTGCCGGGTTGGGCTTAGCTATCTGTAAGGAATTGGTCGAACTGATGAACGGCCGAATCGGGGTAGAAAGCACGCAAGGCAAAGGATCGAAGTTCTTCTCTCGTCCTGGCTAAGGAACAACCTCAAGCCCACCAGACTCCGCCGCCCTGGCAGGGGCAACGGGCCCTGATCATGAGTACCAATCCCAAAAGTCGCTCCGCCCTCCAACACCTCCTCCAAAGCGAAGGATTAAAAGTTGTGACCACGGCCGGTCCCCTCCATGCCGCTATCCAATTTCAGCAAGCAGAAACCCAAGGCCAACCTTTCCAATGGGTCTTTCTGGATACCGCAGGGTTGGATGACAGCCTGGCTCTTTCCCGGACCATCCGGCTCAGCGCCAAAACCCGACCCCATGTGGTGCTCCTTACCCGTCTTGGAGAATGGATCGCCCCGAACGTAGCAGATCGAGTCGGGATCTGGCGCTGTCTGATCAAACCTCCCTCCCGCCAGCTCCTTCGCCAACTATTGGAAGAAGGGACCGAACCGTGTCCGCTTCCCACTCGTTTCGAACAACAACGGTCCCATCCATCCCACCCCAGCCTTCGGATTCTTCTTGCCGAAGACAACCCGGCGAATCGGATGTTAACCGAGACGCAGCTTCAGCGCCTTGGCCACCACGTCCACTCCGTTACCACCGGCAAAGAAGCTCTGGAGGCCTTTCGTCAGCAACCCTTCGACGCTGTCATCCTCGACTACCAAATGCCCGAACTGGATGGTCTGGAAACCGCCCGGCAAATCCGCCAAATCGAGCAGCAGCTCGGTCGAAAACGAACCTTCATCTTGGCCCTGACCGCTCATACCGATCCGGTCCGCCACAGCGCCTGCATTCAAGCCGGTATGGATGCGGTCTTGACCAAACCGGTCTCTTTGGAAGAGTTGGACCGACGACTTCGAATGCTTTTTTCTCCGGAAACAAAACCTTCGCAGGGCACAGCGATGAAAACTTCACCAAAGCCAGAGGAGAAGCCCCAAGCCGAACCCTGGCAACAAGAACCGAT
>CAZBKV010000382.1:2066-2856 GCA_964492575.1 uncultured Verrucomicrobiota bacterium
GTCTTCGTCTCCTCGGTTTTCTTTCCTCAGACCCCAAAGACCGAGCTTCTTGGAAAGAACTGGTTGAGCTCTTTCTTGCCGATCTGCAACGCCAGACCGCTCATCTTCAAACTGCGGTGCAACAACAGGATTGGGTTCAAGTCAGCCGGATTGCTCATTCTTTGAAGGGGAGTGCTCGGAACCTTTCGGCCAAGCGTTTTGCGGCTTTGATGGAGCAGGTGGAACGGGCGGCCCACAATAACGATACTGACAAGCTGACTATCCTTATGAACTGTCTGCCTTCTGTTATCGACGAGCTGACTCAACACCTCCAAAGCACCCTTTAACCTTGCGGTTTGCCAGGCCTGATGCCGGTCTTTCTATCCTCTTTTTTGACATGGCCGGAGGGAATCGGTACGCTGGAAGACGTCTATGGAGTATTTGCATGCACCGTGGCGAATCGAATACATCTTGGCACCGAAACCGGAAAAGGGCGACGGGGAGTCGTTCCTCAGCAAGATTGCCCGCTCGAACGAGGATGAGGCCAATCTGGTGATCGCCCGCGGTCGCACTTGCTTTGCCCTGCTAAATCGCTATCCGTATAACGGTGGGCATCTCATGGTGGTCCCTTACCGACAGGTGGCTGAGCTGGAAGATTTGACAGAAGAGGAATTATTGGAATTAATGTTGATGACGCGTCGATGCATTCAAGCGCTCAAACAAACCATGGCTCCAGATGGCTTCAACATCGGTCTCAACCTGGGCCGGGTAGCCGGTGCGGGGGTGGAAAATCATCTCCACATCCATGTGG
>CAZBKV010000383.1:0-729 GCA_964492575.1 uncultured Verrucomicrobiota bacterium
AGATATGGGTGATCAGGAGACCAATACTTCGCGTTCGGAATAGAAAGCGTATAGTCGAAGTGGCTTATCCCTGGCGGCAGCTCTACCTGTTTGGTTATGGAAGATACTACTTTGGCTGGATCGTTCGCCGGTCGAATTGCGATTTGTAACATTGCTTTTCGGGCCTTCTCACCCCCATTGTCTAAGTCGATGTGAAATATAGCAGTATTGTTGTTTATTCTTGGTTCGATGAAGACATCTTTTACATAGACATCCCCCGTTGCGATCAGTCGAACCGATTGCCAGATACCACCGGTGATCGCGCCTCGCCATTGTGGGGTTTCCATCGGGCCGAGGCCGTCCACCCGTTTGTTTTGAAGCAAGATTGGACCGACTACACGCACAATGAGCGTGTTCTGCTGTCCTGGCCTGAGCAAGTCATCCACACGAAACTCAAACGGCGTGAAGCCGCCGTCGTGACAACCGACCGCCGTTCCGTTCAGCCATACTTCCGCTCGGAAATTGACCGCGTCAAAATGAAGACGCACAACTCTTCCGGCCCAGCTGGCCGGCACGCGAAACTTCCGTCGGTAAAACGCCACCCCTTCGTAGTCCTTTTCAACCAGTTCCCAACAGCTGGGTACGGTGATGGTCCGTCGCGTCGGCTGCGCCTCAAAAATATCATCCCGATTCCAGCCCGCGTCCCGCCCCTGATTGGTCGGGTCGAATAGGATATCCCACTGGCCGTCG
>CAZBKV010000383.1:739-2849 GCA_964492575.1 uncultured Verrucomicrobiota bacterium
AGCTGAAGCGGGGCGCTCCAAGCTACCAGCAGGAAACGCCGGCAGCTGAAAAGCGACAGTCAGCCAGGCAGCCAGCTCCAGCAGTCTTGTTCGTGTCATAGTTCGGTCCTCTTCTCATTCATGGGCCTGCATCTGCGGGTTGCTCTGTGACGTGCGCCGTCTTAAGTTACAGAAAATCGGCGACTTGGCGCAACGCGAAGTTTAGTATGCCCTGGGCTAGCGCGGGACAGCAATTCTTGGTGGAGTATGGGGCGTGGAAGAGGTCGATTAAGAAAATTCTACCTTCCTAGTCGTATTTTGGAAGAGAACTGTTGCCTTGCCTTCAAGGAGATTTTACAGGAGAGTTTTGACCATGATTTCAATTCGAGCGGCGATTCGTCTTTCCGTGCTGCTGGCCGCGTCGGTGTCGGCTGTAAGTGCGATCTTATCATCCGAAAGCTATATCCTAGTGGACACCAAACGTCGGGTCACGGATAGGAAATGGACACCCCGCATGACGGTGACGGTACGGCATCTGGCCGGCTTTCAGCCTGGCCGAAGCCATATGGAGCTCAGTCGATTCGGAGGGCGTAAGGATCGGCGTGTTAAGGCGTCCGGGTTCTTTCGGGTGGAGAAACTTAAGGACGGTTGGTGGTTGGTCGATCCTGAAGGCTATCTATGGATCTCGGTGGGGTGTTGTTCGGTTCGGCCGAACCGAACTGCTCGAGGCCAGGCGGCGTTGATAAAACGTTTTGGCAACATCGCCAATTGGGCTCGGCATACGGCGCGGCTTCTGGTTGATCACGGTTTCAACACACTGGGCTGCTGGTCCTCGGCCGAACTTTTCCGGACTGTCCAGCCGCGAATCCCTTATACGACGCAGTGCAACTTTATGAGCGCCTATGGCAAGCTCCGTGGAGGGACGTATCAAAAATCAGGCCACACCGGCTATCCTAATGACTGTATCTTTGTGTTTGACCCGGAGTTTGAAGACTTTTGCCGACGCTACGCTAAAAAGATTCTCTCCGCCACGAAGAACGATCCGTGGTTGTTAGGGCATTTCTCTGATAATGAGCTTCCGTTTCCACATGACGCCCTGGACCGTTATTTACAACTTGATCCTGCCGATCCTGGACGCATAGCTGCGGAGCGCTGGATCAAACAGCATCATGTGAGGAAAAATGAGCGAGGCTCATATTCGCCCGAGGCCCGCGAGCGTTTTCTAGAATTTATGGCTGCCAGATACTTTCGGATTGTCAGTCGAGCGATTCGGGAGGCTGATCCCAATCATTTGTATCTAGGCTCGCGGTTTCACGGAAGGGCATTGCGAACTCCGGCGGTCTTCCGCGCCTGCGGGCCGTACGTTGACGTGGTGTCCTGCAACTATTACGGCGCATGGACCCCCGATCCAGAACGGATGGCCAATTGGGTGAAGTGGTCCGGCCGTCCGTTCCTTGTCACCGAATTTTATGCCAAAGGAATGGATAGCGGCTTGCCCAACGTAACCGGCGCCGGCTGGATTGTAAAGACACAGAAGGACCGAGGTCGTTTCTATCAAAACTTCACGCTGGGTCTACTCAAGGAGCCGGGGTGCGTGGGATGGCATTGGTTTAAGTACATAGATAACGATCCGACGGACACAAAGAGCGACCCTTCCAATCGCAACTCCAACAAGGGGATCGTCAGCAACGTATATGAGCCTTATACCGATCTGCTGGAGATGATGCGAGAATTAAATCGCAACGTGTATGCGCTACGCGACTTCTTGAACCGGTAGTTTTGCCGGGTGTTTCGAGGATGTTTCGATCCAGCGGAGGCGTCAGCGCTGAAGGGGAACAGGTTTTAATGAAGGGAGCGTAAGAAGCGGGATTTAAACTTGTTGCCACAGGCTGACGCATTCGCCAATGAGTATCCGCCGTCTATGAGGACCTTAATACAGCGTAAGCCCGAACGAATTGGTCCAGACACAACGTTGGCCTCTTGCTTGTTCTACCCGGCTACTTTGCAAAAGGAGGCACCATTATGATGTCGGAGGAAAAGGCCAAGCATGATCGCTTGGGGGGCTTGGAGAGATCAAACGGCCTTGTTAACCTCGATTTAGTGCGAGGCCCTTTTGGGAACGTCGCTAGAA
>CAZBKV010000384.1:0-1590 GCA_964492575.1 uncultured Verrucomicrobiota bacterium
GTTAAAGATCTTTCCCAAAACCATCTACAACCGGCGAGAAGAGGAGCGGCGATTCCTAGAACAACTCTTTCAAACGGCCGCAGAAAACCTTCCTTGGGAAAAGGTCCCTTTCCGAGAGATCTATAAGCTGGCTTGCCAATATGGGCTAGGGGCTATGGATGCCCTTCATTTGGCGTTAGCTCTTCATGGCGGGGCAAAAGAGTTTGTCACCACCGAGAAGCCAACGCATCCTCTGTTTCGGTGCCGCGATCTCGCGGTGGTCTTCTTCGGCTCAATCTGAAGCAACAGCGAAGAAAATGGAAGAGCTCATTCAAAAGGCGTCGGTGTTATTGGAGGCGTTGCCGTATATCCAGCGGTATGCAGGGGCGCGGTTTGTCATCAAATACGGAGGCAGTTTCATGGACTCGCCTGATCCAGAGGTTCGGGCTAGCGTGGCGCGGGATGTGGTTTTCCTCCAAGCGGTTCGGATCCGCCCTGTGATTGTCCATGGGGGCGGTAAAGCCATCAGCCGAGCCATGCAACAAGCCGGGTTAGAACCGCGGTTCATCCAAGGACTGCGAGTGACGGATCGGGAGACGGCTCAGTTGGTTGACCGGGTTCTCTCCACCGAGATCAATCCTCAGATCGTCGAGATGATCAATCGTCTTGGAGGCCGTGCGGTTGGGATTCCCGGGCCGAAAATCCTTCGGGCACGAAAGTTCCTCGCAACGACGCCGCAGGGAGAGACCGTCGATTTAGGTTTTGTAGGCCGGGTAGTGGACGTCGATACCGCTGCCATCTGGGAATGCTTAGAGGAGGGGATTACGCCAGTCATCAGTCCTACCGCTCGTGGAGAGGAAGATGGAGAGATCTACAATTGCAATGCAGACGTTGTGGCTGCGGAGGTTGCCATCGCCTTACGGGCTCGACGATTGGTTTTTATGAGCGACGTCCCAGGGCTCTTGCGAGATCCAAAGGATCCGAATTCGGTGATTCCGCATCTTCGGGTGGAGGAAGTTCAGCAGCTGCGGGAAAGTGGGATCATCGACAAAGGGATGATTCCCAAAGTGGAAGGAGGGGTTCGGGCGGTTCGAGCTGGGGTGGAAAAGGTCTCGTTCGTCGACGGCCGGGTTCCCCATGCTGTGCTGTTGGAAATCTTCACAGATCGCGGCGTAGGGACAGAGGTCGTCTTAGAATAACAAACCTCCGTAGACGATTCCCTTTCTAAACTACTTTCCGGGGACAGATCGTTCCGAGGTGGAAAGGGAGGGCGAAGGGTGTGGTTTGCCGGGGCGACGCCGGAACCGATTCTGGATCAACAGGTTCCATACCATCCACACCGCCTCCCGCACAATACTCGTAGAAAGTTTCGAGGTCCCCTGGAATCGATCCGTAAAGACAATCGGAATCTCCACAATCTTCATCCCCATCCGCCAAACGCGATGGGTCATCTCGATTTGAAAGCTATAGCCATTAGAACGGATCTCCTCCAGGGGAATGCGTTCCAGCGTAGCGCGCCGAAAACATTTGTAACCTCCGGTTGGATCGGTAAAGGGAATGCCCTTTACCGATCCAACCGGAGGTTACAAATGTTTTCGGCGCGCTACGCTG
>CAZBKV010000384.1:1600-2847 GCA_964492575.1 uncultured Verrucomicrobiota bacterium
CCAGTTAATGACCCGGATCCCGTCCTTGTACCGAGATCCTAAGACCAAATCCGCCTCCTGAATCGCTTCTAAAAACCGGGGGATATCCTTCGGATCATGCGAAAAATCCCCATCCATCTGAATGATGTATTGATACGGCCGATTCAGGGCCCATCGAAACCCCGCACAATAAGCCCGCCCTAACCCTTCCTTCTTCTCCCGATGCAACACAGAAAGCTGGGGATAAGTCTGGGCCAGCTCATCCGCCAATTTCCCGGTCCCATCCGGGGAGTTATCATCCACTACAAGGATATCGACTGCGACCGGTAGGGTCACAATCCGTTCCACCAAGGGAGCCAGATTCTCCTTCTCGTTGTAGGTCGGAATAATGACCAACGTCTCGTTCATTGTTCGTTCGGTTTTCCCGACATCCCCCACCGGTCACCCTCTTTTTATCCGTTTTGACGTTGCTTGCCCTTCAATCTCTAGAAATCTTCGGCCCTTTTTCTAGCAAAACCTGTGCTTATCTGGAGAGATTCACCTTTTTCTTCTCCCCCACGGCCTACCTTTATCACACGAGATGTTGCTGGAACCAAGTTAACGAATCCTGTAACTCCTCGGGCGTGGCAACCGCGGTGCCCACCTTCCCCACAACCACCCCCGCAGCCAAGTTGCTGAACAAGGCTGCCTGTTCCGGAGAGGCACCCGCAACAATTGCCAGGGTAAAGGCCGCGATCACCGTATCTCCCGCCCCCGAAACATCAAAGACCTCCCGTGCTGCCGTCGGAATGTGGAATGGGGCCTCACCTCGTCGACAGAGCAACATCCCCTGATCCCCCAACGTGATCAGCAGGAGGGCCGGTTTATAACGATCTCGGATGGCCTGAGCCGCTTCCAAAAGGGCTACGTCTTCCAACGGCTTCACATCAGAACGACGATCCGGATGCCCTGCCAAAGCAAAAGCCTCTTTTCGATTCGGGGTAATTAACGAGAGACCACGCAGATCCAAGGGATTCGACGGTTTGGGATCCAGGCTAACCCAGATCGCCCGCGGCCGACACATCTCCCGAATCCGATCCAAGACATATTGCGTCACGACCCCCTTCCCGTAATCCCCAATAATGATAGCATCCAGCCACTCCGCCTGCTCTTCAATCCGGCGGACCAACTCCTTTTGCCCGCGCAGAGAAAGGGGAGCACGGTTCTCCCGGTCCAATCGCACGATTTGCTGACGCGCCGCCAGGACCCGCGTCTTGATACTGGTAGGT
>CAZBKV010000385.1:0-1676 GCA_964492575.1 uncultured Verrucomicrobiota bacterium
ATGCCGTCGGAGGCATTGAGACGGGCCAGCGGGGCGACGGCATACACGCCGGAGTCTTTGCCTTCTTCAAATCCGTGCCAACCGACCGGTTTGAGGTAGCAGAACTTGATGTAGCTCCACGGCTCGACGTGTTCGGCGATGTAATCCCGGTACTGATGGGCCGAGAACTTGACGAATTCGTTGCCGTCCGGGTCGACCACGCGTAACTGACCGTCGTAGAAGTTCACGTAGTTCTTCTCGTCGACCAGCCCCATGTAGTAGGTCTTGTGGGTGAAGTCCGGGGAGGTGATCCATTTCATGTACTGGTCGTTTTTCAGGAAGATGTCCTTGAAAAGCTGGAGAGTCCAGAGGGCGAAGTCGAGGTTGTCTTTGGCCAGTTGCTGGAACTCTGGGAGTTTTTCTTTTTCTAATCCCTTGGAGACACCGCCGGGTAGGCCAAGGACCGGATGGATGACCTTGCCGCCGAAGTAAGCGATGAGTTCGCGGAGGCGTCGGCGCATGGAGATGACGCGTTTGCCGGCTTCGACCCCGACTTTTTGGACCACGCCGATGATGTTTCGGAGCTCGGGCGGCGCGTCCGGTCCGACGATGAAGTCGGGTCCGCCGAGGATGTAAACGTGGATGGCGTGGTCTTCCATCATGAAGGCGTTATAGACCAGCTCGCGGATTTTTCGGGCTGTGGGAGGAGGTTGGACTTTGTAGAGATCGTCCAGGGTTTTGGTACTGGCCATGTGGTGGGCGGTGGGGCACACGCCGCAGATCCGACTGGTGATCTGGGGCATCTCTTCGGCCGGACGACCGCGGCTGAAGACTTCAAACCCTCGAAGCTCGGGGATCTGGAGGTAAGCTCGTTCGACATCTCCGGCATCGTTGAGGAAGATGTCGATCTTGCCATGGCCTTCGAGTCGAGTAATCGGGTCGATCGTAAACCGACGTCGCTGGGCCATGTAGGCTGCGTTGGCCCGTTGATTGGCTTGGTTCCAAACTTCTTTGGCTGCCTGGTTCATTGCTCTACGACCTTTTCTAAAAATTCTTTTTCGCTTTTGGACTATTTAGGTTAGTGGAAGATTGATCTTTCGACGTAACAAGCTCTTGGCCAGTCCGTAGCGGTAGAAGGTTCCGACCGGATCGGGGATTCCGTTGAGCACTTTTCGGATCTCTTCTGCCTCCTTAGGGGCGATGTTGGAACAGAGGGCAGAGAGAATTTTAGCCCCCTGATCCCGCACTCGACTGGTCGGGCCGAAGCAGCCGGTGCATGGCATATTGGCCGAGGGGCAAAGGGCACCGCAACCGGCCCGTGTCACAGGCCCCATACAAGGAATTCCTTGGGCCAGGAGGCATTTGTCCGGATCAATTTCTGTCAGGTGCGGTCGTTTAAATTCGATGATGCTCAGGTCGGTCGGTTTGGAATCCCGTTTCGGGCATTCGGAGCAGAGGGCTTGGTCCGGGGCCAGGACGGTTCCTTTGGGAGGAAGTTTTCCTTCCAGCAGGGCACCGATGGCTTGCTTGGTAATCTGTGGAGTGGGTGGGCAACCGGGAATGTAGTAATCGACCTCTATGACCTGATCGAGGCTGCGGACGACATTACGGAAGACCGGCAGGGTCAATTCATGGCCGTCGACCTTGGATTTCGGTTGGGGTCGGACTTTCTCTTCGTTGACTGTGGAGGGAGATTC
>CAZBKV010000385.1:1686-2846 GCA_964492575.1 uncultured Verrucomicrobiota bacterium
AAGCTAGGAAAAAGCAAAACAAAGACGTTCAAAACAAATGAAGAGATTGGCGAGGGACGGGATTCCGCCCATATGAGAACAGGCGCCGTAGGCAATCACGTATTTGCTCTTACGGCGGAGCAGGTGAACCATCTCCTCCTGCTCGCTGGTCCGGATGGCCCCGTTGATGAGAGAGGCGACAATGGAGCCGTCCTCCATCGCCTCGACGTCCTTGCGCTTGAAGTCCATGGCGCAAGGCCAGAAGACGATATCGACTTTTTCGACCAGGTCGAGGATGTCCTCAGCCAGGTCGACTACCGCTTCTTCACAGCCTCCGCAGGAGGCGCACCAGTAGAGGGCAATTTTGGGCTTCTCTGCCATGGTTCTCTCTGCTCCCCTAACGGTCTGGTTTCAAAGCTTTCAGGTTTCGACCTTTATTGCGTTTGAGCTGTTTGTTCTTGCTGGGCTTGGGCGACCTCTTTGGCCAACTCTTCCATTTCCTTATCCCATTCGGCGAACTTCTTCGGAATTCCGAGTGGGCCAAGGGCCCGAATTTGTTCGGTCATCTCATTGACCACGCGTTGCACTTTTTCGCCTTCGGCGGCGGAAATCCATTCCAGGCGCACTCGTTCCCGCTCGATCCCCATCTGGTCTAGAAGGCGTTGGAGCATCTCAAATCGACGGAGGGCTTTGTAGTTTCCTTCTGAGTAATGGCAATCGCCGGGGTGGCATCCGCCGATCAACACTCCGTCCGCTCCCTTTGCTAAGGCATCGAGTACAAACTGTGGATCCACCCGACCGGAACACATGACACGGATGATACGCACATTCGGGGCATACTTTAAGCGGGAGACCCCGGCCAGGTCGGCAGCCGTATAAGTACACCAGTTACAGAAAAAGGCGACGATTCGTGGTTCCCAATTTTCATGCGTGCTCATAAGCCAGTAATCCTTCGATTTCGCCGAAGATTTCTTCATCTTCGAACAGGTTTTGAACAATGGAGCCGGACGGACATGCAGCTACGCATGTCCCACAGCCTTTACAGAGGGCCTCTTCGATATAGGCCTTCTTCTTTTCTTCGTCGAATTTGATCGCGCTATACGGACAAAGCGGGATACACGATTTACAACCGGAGCATGCTTCTTCGATGACGTAGGCAGTGTTGGGCTCTTGTTCAATGT
>CAZBKV010000386.1:0-2840 GCA_964492575.1 uncultured Verrucomicrobiota bacterium
ACCGGCCTGCGGCACGATACCCGTCAAGCTTCCGCCGCAGCATTTGGTTTTCAGCGGCCATTTGACGACTGTGGCTCCCAGGGCTTCCAAAAGCCGATCCAAGGAGGTGGGATTGGCCTGATCGTCGAAAGTGGCGTAGGGGCGGACGATCTGGCAGCCATAATATGGAACGACCTTTAGACCTTTCAACGGCCGGACCACCTTTTGTCGAATGGCTTCCAAGCCGATGTCGTGGACTAAGACATCCAATGGGTGACGCACCTGGAGCTGATTTTTCATTTGCAATCCTCCGGCCTGCAAGGCCCGTTCGGTCATGGTTCGTATCGTAGGGTAATCTTCGAGGTAGTGTTGGGCCTTGACCAAGACCAGGTAACAGGCGCTACAGGGGGCTATAATTTGGAGCAGGCCCATCTGTTCGGCCAGGGCCAGATTGCGTGCTGCCAGGGCACAAGACTTACATTCATCAATATTCATATACACGGTTGCCCCGCAGCAGTTCCAGTCGGGAATCTCTTCCAGTTCCACGCCCAAATGGCGCATTACCGGCAAGAGCGATTCCTCGTACGCCCGGCCTGTGCTTTTTAGAGAACAACCTGGGAAATATGCGTATTTCATGACTTCTTCTCCGATCGACACTCTTCTACGGTCTGCATAATCTTCTCAAGCTGGTCCTGGTTCTGGATCTGCTCTTGTTTGAGCGAGAACCGGCCGGTCTTCATCAGACCCAGCCCCAGCTTGCTCATACCCAACGCTCCAAGCGGATCGGTCTTGAGGAACAAGTTTATTGCTAAAAGGCTTTCAGAAACCCGACCGTGTTTGCGGACCATCTTGGTAAATTCTTGAGTCATAACAGGCATTGGGAATCGTTTCGGATAACGTTTTTCTTGGATGGCCCGTTGTTTGAGCTCGTACATGATGTTGGTGATCTCAATCTGTTGCGGGCATTCGACAGTACAAGCGTAGCAGGAAGCACAAAGCCAGATGGTAAAGCTGGAGAGAACTTCGTTTTTAAAGCCGGCCCGGGTCAACGCAATGATCTGACGGGGGGAGTAATCCATGTAAATACTCAGAGGACAGACGCCGGAACAGGTGCCGCACTGGATACAATCCCACAGCTTTTCGCATCCTGGGGCCTTAGCAATCTCCTCAGCAAAGCCCGGGACTCGGTCCGCTTCATATTTTATAGTGCGTTTAATCTGGGCCATGGTGATTCGGGTTGTTACTTTGCGTTTTTAGGGACTTTCGCCTTAACTTACTCGATGGCGTTATCCGTCCCTGGAAAGCATGGATATCCTAAAAAAGAAAGGGTGACCAAACGAAGATTGGCGAAGCTTTGCTTTATTTTGTCTTTCAATGATTTAGGAAGCCTAATCGTCGGTGGACTTGTTCACTATGGCCCCACTTCCAACACCTTCCTCCATCTTCTCGGCCTGCCTACCGGATCGGCCTCTGGCGATCCACCATGGCACCCCTCCTAACACGGCGATCAATCCGAATGCCAGGCCGAAGACAATAAGAGTTCCTAATTGTTGTAATGGAGAAAATATGGAAAGTTCCAAAAGCCCTATCCCGCCCATCAATACAAAACTCGTCCCCACAATCGCCCGTCCTTTCACCCCCAAGGCCCTCACTAACGCCCCCGACCCAACTTCTTCACCTCCCTGCCGTCGCCACTCCTCGATAAAATGAATTGAATCATCCACTAATAATCCTAATGCTACAGCCCACCCCATCACCGTCACCACATTCAAACTTACCCCCAATCCCACTGCCACCGCCGTCCCGGCTCCCAACGCCAACAGGTTCCAGCCCCATACCCCAACCGCCAGCCAGATCGAACGCCATAACCCAAAGCAAACCAGGAAAATCACCGCCATGCATAACCCCAGGCTCATCAACTGACTTCGCAACAATCGGTGTTCCGCAGCCAACACGCTCTCCAACCCCTCTTCTCCTTGGACCTGGATCCCTTTCGGTGCCACGGCCCGCACTGCTTGAACCGCCTGCCGAATCAGTCGTAAGAACGAATCTGCCGGCAAGGCATGCGTCCGCACCACCAGATACGCCACCCGTCCCTTCCGATCCTGCAAAGCCCCCATCGCCGGGGAATGATAGGCCTGCAACGCAAACCGAAACATCCGCAGAAGAAGCGGACGGTTCGGAATCCGGATCGCCTCCGGACCACCTCCTACCCAAATCTGATTCATCAACGCATAGACAAACCCAACCGAATACACCCCTGAAACGGCCGGGAGTCGTTCCACCCGCTTTCGAGCCTGTTCCAAAAATTCCAAAAACCGCAGCTCTTCCACCCCGCCCGCCTTTCCGGAATCACAAGCAATGCGAAAGACATGGAACCCGCCGTACCGCTGCTCCAAATCCATCACCGCCTTTTGCAACATCGTTCCCCGCGGCAAAAATTCCGTGGCTCGCAACTCAAACCGCAAATGGCCGATCCCCCACACCGTCAGCATCGCGAAAACGCCCAGTAACCAGGGGGCTCCCTTCCGACCCCACCAAAACATCCAAACCGGCCATCGTGGGGACAAATCCTTCGCCAATCTGACGGTCTCCCCATCCTTTCCGACCTTCTTTCCCCTCCATCCCAACCACGGCAGCAAGGCCCAGGCCAAACTCATCACCACAAAGAAAACCACCCCCACGGCGATCGCCATAGCGACCCCAAACTGTCGGATCTGTTGGAGATCTCCAGCGGCCAATGCCAGCACACCGGCTGCCGTCGTTAGAGCCGAGAGCCAAGCCGGACGCCAAACTACCTTCACCGTCCCGCGCAAGGCCTGCCACCGGTCTGCCGCTCTGCGGCAGGACCAGCGCCATGC
>CAZBKV010000387.1:0-2828 GCA_964492575.1 uncultured Verrucomicrobiota bacterium
GAAGTTTCCCACCGGTTGTCCGTTTAGCAGACACGGACCGGGCGCTGCATACTTGTATGTATGACCAGGGTTAAAGAGATCCTCCACAAACGCCTTCATTCCCGGCCGATCGCTCTTTGGCACATATCCCATCTTGGCAATTTCCTCCGGAAATTGACACCAATGGGGGGCTAAGTCTGAATTGCAATTGACACGGACCGGGGGAAACCGTCCTCCAAAATCCTGCCCGTACATCTCCAACGTCAGCCCAAGGGCATAGAGTTCGGCCCGTACTCGGGCTACTTTGGCCTTCTCTTTCGCCAGTGCCAAAGACGGCAACAGTAAAGAGGCTAAAACCCCAATAATGGCGATAACAACTAACAGCTCAATCAGTGTAAAGCCCTCTTTAGTGGCCCTTCTGGACATCCCTAGATCCTGGGAGAGAGAAGGCTTCTTGGGATGAATTGCCTTTCTCATGATACGGGCCTTTCAAGCTTCCGTTCACGAACCATGCCCGGCCCATCGCAACCGGAAGAAACGCATAGGAGCCGACGGTTCCACCACTACTCGATAACCCTGATCAGTCAATTCCGGCTTCTGGTCCAAAAGTTGCCATTCTCCTTTGACCGGGTCATCTGTTCCTTCCACCCCAAAATATCGACCTCCCCGTGTCCAGCTCAGTTCAAGTTTGCCATCCTCCCGCACCCGCATCCGAAGCTGCGGCACGATGCTGATCACAAAAAGCTCATACCCAAACCGTCCATCGGAACCGGAGGCCTCCTGATCCAAAATCCCAATCACCGAAAATCGCCCTTGCGGAACCGGTCCCATATCCCGCAACGGCATCCGCAACGGGAAATAACGCCCCTTTCCATCCGTTACCCGACAGATCCGATCCTCCCACGCCACTTTGTTCCATCCGGATGCATCCACCATCTCCACATCTTCCAAACAGATCAGCATGCCTTGATAGTGCTCCCCTCCCGTCTGGCGTGTCGGATCAAAGATATCTTCATAGGTTTCAGGATTCCCATCATCCGGCCGAACCAATTGGGAAAGATGAACCCGTTCCGGTTCCGGCAACCCATAGTCCGCTTGGATCAGCCTAATCTCGAAGTTGGCATCTGGCGAAATATCATGCGCTTCATTGATATTCCGCTTTCCAGCATAAAAAAGAGAGCGCCGCGCCAACACTTCCACAAGATCTCCGGCACGAAATCGATGCCCCGTCTCTGGGTCATAATTGAGACGGTTCATCTCCGCTTCCCACTGCTCATCCGTGTAACTTAATGCACTATCATGAAGCCATGGGAGATTCCCGTAATTTTGCCCCATCCAGCAGGCGGTCCCACCACGATCATCTGGGTCGACCGCTTGAATAAAAATCTCCCACTCCCCACCGAGTTGGAAGGCTCCTTGTCCATTGTTCCACGGAATGAAATGAGGCGTTGGATCGAGCCGTTCCTCTGGATTATTCAGGATCACACCTCGAATCCGAAACGGCAACGGTCCGTTCCAGGTGCTTAGGCCCATCGCGTCCACCGCCTGCAAATCCCAGTGCCGAATCAGCGGCGGTTCGGACGCAGCCCCAACCGCATGACTTCCTCCGCCTATCAACCCGAGGGCTAAGCACCCCCATCCGACCCACTTCTTCCAGCGAGAATCGATTCCTGTCATCACAAGTTTCCAAAGTATGCGATCTTTTCCGTATTACGCAATACAAAAATTGTATGAAAATGACTCCGAAATTATTCTTCCTCCCCTGTCCACTCCACGATAAGTCTTAATGTTAAAGATTGCAAAGGAGCTGCCCCCCCGCACCCTCTCCATGCGAGACCTAAACAACCCGAAGAACTGGCTCGAAACTGAAGCAAAACCGCTTCAGAATACGTCCGTTTAAAAGGAGGAACTTCACATGAATATCACCATGAGGTGCATGGTTGGAAACGAAAAGAGGTCTGGTCTCTTTGGTAACCTCGGCGGGGGGTCTGTATCGGCCTGGGGAGTAATTCTTCTCAGTTGGATCGTCTGGAACGGATTTCCCATCCAGGCTCATGCGGCAGCCCCACGGCCGAATATCCTCTTTATCCTTGTGGATGACCTGGGCTACGGCGATATCGGAGTCTTTTATCAAAACTTTCGCCGAGACCAGCACGACCCAACAAAACCCTGGCATCGAACCCCAAATTTGGATCGGATGGCTCGGGAAGGAATCCAATTACGGGATCACTACTGTCCGGCTCCGGTCTGTGCCCCTAGCCGCGCTTCTCTTCTCCTTGGGGTTCATCAAGGACATTCCAACGTCCGAGATAACCAATTCGACAAGGCCTTGGAGGATAACTACACCCTGGCTTCCGTCCTGAAGGCCGCCGGATATGCCACCGCCTGTATCGGCAAATACGGACTTCAAGGTCTACACGGATCCAATCCCCAACAATGGCCGGCTTACCCGACGAAGCGAGGATTTGATTATTTCTTCGGCTATGTGCGGCATCGGGACGGTCATGAGCATTATCCGAAGGAGGGTAAGTACCGCGGGCGAAAAGAGGTTTGGGAAAACGATCGTGAGGTTTCCGATCTTTTGGATAAATGCTATACAGCGGATCTCTGGACCGCGCGGGCCAAGCAGTGGATCATCGACCATTGTCGAAAGCATCCCGATCAGCCCTTCTTTCTCTACCTGGCCTACGACACGCCTCATGCGGTTTTGGAACTTCCTACCCAGGCCTATCCCCCCGGCCGTGGATTACACGGCGGTCTCCAATGGCTTGGGCAACCGCATCATATGATCAACACCGCTTCCGGAACGATCGATTCCTGGATCCATCCGGATTACCGCAACGCCGCCG
>CAZBKV010000388.1:0-2825 GCA_964492575.1 uncultured Verrucomicrobiota bacterium
AAAGCTATGTAGCGGTAGGGCGCGTTGTCCTCAGCGCGCCGGGGAAAAGGGAAAAATGAATTTCCCTGCGGCGGTTTGGGGACAAGCCGCCCTACCTTTCCAATGGCATACGGAAGGTCATAGGTGGTAGGGCGCGCTGTCCTCAGCGCGCCGAAGGGAAGGGACGGCCTCCGGCCGGTCCGAAAAATATCTGGAAAGGGTCAGCCTCCGGCTGGCCCCAAAGCGGTCCCGCTAGAAAGCGAACCCCTCCCAAGAAATTTTGCGGTCCGGCTATAAGCCGACCTTCCCATTTACGGTCCCCCAGCGCGCCGGAAGAATGAAACGATGATTTACGACAGCTTGAGGAGAAGCCATCCTATCTTTCCATTTTTCTTTTCCTTCCTGGGAATTCCGTTTAAGGGTAAGGGTTTAGCCGGTTGCCATTTGGATCTCTGAATCAGACACGATGCGGCTGGAAAGGAAAGGAGAGGAAATGAAGAGCAAAACGAAGAAGGCTCCGGTTTGCTGGGCAGGGGCTATTGTCGGGTTGGGCCTGTTGGGGATCGCTTCGTTAGGATGCCAACATTTGCGGACGTTGCCGCATTCGGCTTATCCGGTGACGCCGAAGACCAACGTCATTGATGATTACCACGGGGTCAAGGTCGTGGATCCGTATCGGTGGTTGGAAGATTTAGACTCCCCGGCCGTAGCCCGTTGGGTCAAAGAACAGAATCGGCTAACTTTTTCCTATCTTTCCCGAATCCCGTTCCGAGAAGCCTTACGTAAGCGGCTAGAGGAGTTATGGAATTATGAGAAATACGGAACGCCGTGGAAGGAGGGAGGTCGTTACTTCTTCTTCCACAACACCGGTTTGCAGAATCAAAGTGTGCTCTATACGATGCGGCGGTTGGACGAGAAACCCCGCTTGCTATTGGATCCGAACCGGTTTTCGAAGGATGGGACGGTGGCCCTGACCGCTGTGGTTCCTAGTCCAGACGGTCGCTATCTAGCCTATGGAATCAGTGAAGCAGGATCGGATTGGCAGCAGTGGCATGTGTTGGATATTGAGACGGGGCGCGTCTTACCCGACACCATTCGATGGGTAAAGTTTTCCGTTGCTTCCTGGACTGCGGATAGCAAAGGGTTCTATTACAGTCGATTTGATGCGCCACCGCCGGACAAGGAGCTCACCATGCCCAATTATTACCAAAAGGTCTATTACCACCGTCTGGGGACAGATCAGCGTCAGGATCGATTGGTCTATCAGCGACCGGATCAAAAAGAGTGGGGATTTGATGCCCAGGTCACCGATGATGGACATTATCTCATTATTACGGTGACCAAAGGGACGGATCCTCGGAACCTCCTGTTTTACAAAGACTTGACACAGCCGAATGCACCGATCGTGGAGCTGATTCGGAACTTCGAAGCCGAATATGAGTTCATCGATAATGACGGGCCGATCTTCTGGATCCGAACCGATCGAGACGCCCCACGGGGCCGCATCATCGCCATCGACATCCGTCACCCGGAGCCTGAGAACTGGAAGGAAATCATCCCCCAAAGCCGCGATACCCTTCTTGGGGTAAATGTCATTGCGAATCGATTCGTCGTCCATTACCTCCACGATGTGAAGTCCGAGGTCCGATTTTTCGATCTGTCCGGGAAACCGCTGGGGAGACTCGAGCTGCCGGGAATTGGATCGGTTCGTGGACTGACCGGAAAACGAACGGACACCGAGACGTTTTATACCTTTACGAGTTTCAATCAACCGGGGACGGTTTATCACCTGGATTTCCGGACCGGTAAAAGCACGGTGTTCCGTCAACCGAAGCTACGGTTTCGCCCGGAAGATTACGTCGTAGAACAGGTCTTCTACCACAGCAAGGACGGCACCCGGATCCCGATGTTCCTCTGCCATAAGAAAGGTCTGAAAAAGAACGGGAAGATCCCCACGCTGCTTTACGGCTATGGCGGATTCGACATCAGCATTACCCCGCGGTTCTCGGTTTCGGCTTTGCTATGGATGGAGATGGGCGGTCTATACGCTGTAGCCAACATCCGCGGCGGCGGGGAATACGGAGAAGAGTGGCATCGGGCCGGCATGAAACTTAAGAAGCAGAATGTCTTTGACGACTTCATTGCCGCGGCCGAGTGGTTGATCCGCAACGGCTATACCAGTCCTCACCGGCTTGGCATCAGTGGAGCCAGCAACGGCGGTCTGTTGGTAGGAGCTTGCATGACCCAGCGGCCGGACTTATTTGCCGTGGCTTTACCGGCCGTGGGCGTTATGGACATGCTCCGGTTCAATAAATTCACCATCGGTTGGGCTTGGGAATCGGACTATGGCTCTCCGGAAAATCCCGAAGAATTCAAGGCCCTTTACGCCTATTCTCCCTACCACAACCTTCGTCCCGGCGTGAGATATCCGGCCACGTTGATTACCACGGCAGATCACGATGACCGAGTCGTGCCGGCTCATAGCTTTAAGTT
Organism: uncultured Verrucomicrobiota bacterium; assembly: GCA_964492575.1. GTDB lineage: Bacteria > Verrucomicrobiota > Verrucomicrobiia > Limisphaerales > CAZBKV01 > CAZBKV01. Next base: position 2,473 of record CAZBKV010000388.1, read on the forward strand.
TGCGGCCCGTCTGCAAGAATGCCAGGCCGGGGATGCGCCGGTGTTGATTCGGATTGAGACCCGAGCCGGGCACGGCGCCGGAAAACCGACCTCCAAACGCATCGAAGAAGAGGCGGACCGGTTGGCGTTCTTGGCTTATCAGCTTCATATGCATCCCAAATTCCCTCGTTCCAGCCCATGAGTTCTTTGCCAGGCCAGACGTCGGCGTTCCCGCCTGTGGCATGGGTCCGGCAACGGTTTCCTTCGATTCCGGCACCGGACCCGGCCCAGGTTTTGGAAGAGCAGCTTCCGCCGTTACTCCAGGGCGTGTCGGCCGGGGCTCGGATCGCCGTTGCGGTGGGAAGCCGGGGAAT
>CAZBKV010000389.1:0-2807 GCA_964492575.1 uncultured Verrucomicrobiota bacterium
AGGTATCAGTCCATTTTTCCTCTAACGGCGCGCTGGGGACAGCGCGCCCTACCTTTCAATTTCCTTTCGAATGCCCAGGGGCCGGTAGGGCGGCTTGTCCTCAAGCCGCCGCAAGGAGATTTCGTGTTTCATCTTTCTGGCGCGTTGGGGACAACGCGCCCTACCTTCCAATTCCCTTTCGAACGCCCATTGGCAGGTAGGGCGGTTTGTCCTCAAACCGCCGTCATGAAATCTTATTTTCCTTTTTCCGAATTTCCGGATAATGCCTTCGGCGATCTACGGACGGCATGTAGCAAAAGCTTCCTTTTGGACCCCTGGAAAAGGAGAATTACATCCCTTCGTTTTCCAGCAGATGGCGGACGTTGGCGAAATGGATCTTTGCCACCTGGGATAATTGCTTAGGGCCGTATTTTTCGACAAACTCCCGCAAAGCTTCCTCACAAGCCGGGCCAGCCCCCCGTGGAAATCGAATTCCAAATCGAGCACTCAGTTGATCCAAACGCCGGAGGAATTCTTCCCGTGCAAGAATTGAGGCAGCCGCTACGGCTGGATCACTTTCTGCTTTAGTGCGCTGAATGAGTTTAAGCTCCCTGCCTTGTTGCATAAGAGCCGTTTCCACCACGCGTCGGCTACTGGCAAATTGGTCGCTAATGGCAAAATTGGGAGGAGGGTGCAGCTCCGATCCTTTCTTTTCCAAGAGATTTTCCAGGGCGCGGGCATGTCCCCAGGCCAATAGTCGATTGACATTGCCAATTTTTTCCACCAGCCGGTTGTAAGCTTCCGGGCCAATCACCACCAGGTCATACACACAACCAGGGGCGTTTCGAATTTGTTTGGCCAAGTCGCTTAGGGTTTTTCGGCTACCGATTCGTTTGGAGTCTTTGACTCCTTGTGCGAAGAACTCCTGAGCCGTTTCGGGCGAAATGTAAACCGCAGCGACACAGAGCGGACCAAAGATATCGCCTTTTCCGCTTTCGTCGATACCGATATGTGGTTCGAACCACTCCGGATGATGGACCGCTTCATATCCCAGCTCGGCTTGGAACAAAACTTCCGGTTCCAAGACAAACTCGACAAATTCACGGGTTCCTTTTCCTTGGACGACCAGTTTCCCGCTTTGGTAGAGCGTGACGGTGACATCCGGCTTTCGCGCGGCAAATTGCGCGTAAGGGACTTGATAAAACTCAAAGCCGTGCTGGTCCAAAACCTGACGAAGCAACTGACCTTCCGTAGGCTTCAGTTGCCGAGTGTACGTCGTTAATTTTTGGTTCCTTGTCACCTGAATGATCCTACCAGACTTTCTTTGTTTCGGAAAGCAGAGGGAAAGTCGAGAGAAAGAGCGCAAACGAAAAACCCCGTTCTTTGTGGAAAAGAACGGGGAGGAAAGAACCTTAGAATCTCTTCGCTCAATATTCTCTGCTTAGTCTCTATTGTGCCGGTTTGAGGAGGATGGAACGAAGGTTTATTGCGGTCCAACCCTGCGGGATTGGTTTTACTTGAAGGGTATGACGGCCACGGTCGAGCTTCAGCGTACCGACTTGGACCTTCTGGTAATCATAGTAACTGCCAGTATTTGGACAATTGCCGGTTAAGGTTTGACCGGCACAATGAACTTGGAATCGAGCCGTGCCCGGACAAGCCAGTGTCATGATGACTTGAAAAGTTCCCGGCTGGTCGATTTGGAATTCCCATTCCGCCCAATCGCGGGGATTGGTCCAGTAACCAATGTTGTTGTGCCGAGCTCCGGATTCGTATCGGAGCGAACCGTGTAAGGTCGCTTCAATGGCCGGGAGAAGAAGACGGCCTGATCGATCCTGTTTCAAAACAGGCTTAACAATCTTAGGTTTCTCTTTCACTTCCAACACGACCACTGAGCAAATTGGATTGGGTGCCTTTTGAGGGACGTGAATAATGATGTCTTGATCGGACCGTTCCCATCGTACGGATTTGCCATTATGCAGGAGCCAGGTGCTTACAGGATCTGTTAGCAAACCGGGAACAACCAGGCGTCCATCTTTTGGCCAATCAAAGACGTGTAGATAGAGACGAAGGCGGTTACCAACCCATTTTGTGGTGCATCGCCCCCAGGAGAGTCGAGGGAAGACACTGGCGTGGGTCCCGTAGATGGCATCGCCGTAAACCTTCATCCAACGGCCCATGGCCAGAAGACGTTCGACAGAAGGCCGCGGGATCAGTCCTTCTGCGGTAGGGCCAACGTTCAACAAGTAATTTCCACCTTTGGAGGCGATGTCTACCAGATTACGAATTAGGGTTTCTGTGCTCTTCCAGTTGTTGTCGGTCTTCTTATATCCCCAGGTATTGTTCATGGTCATACAGGTCTCCCAGTCTTGGCCGGGTAGGCCGGTGGCCGGGATGTGCTGTTCAGGGGTGCCGTAGTCGCCGACGCCTTTGAGACGGTTGTTGATGATGATGTCCGGCTTGAGACTGCGGACGTAGTTGTAGATTTCCACACCATCCTCCCGCGTAAACCAGGAAGGCCAGCCACCATCAAACCAGAGGATGCCCGGATCGTATTGGGTGATCAGCTCTTTGAGTTGGGTCTTCATGTAGTCCATGTATTCCTGTTTCCGGCCTGGAAGGATACGGGTGGGGTTGTAGACGTGGTCGTGGTTGGGCGCTTGGGCCGGGTGATGCCAGTCCATGATGGAGTAATAGACACAGAAGCGGATGCCCTGCCGTTTACAGGCTTCGGAGAGCATTTTGAGGACGTCTTTGTGGTAGGGGGTGGCTTTGACGATGTTGTAGTCGGTGGCCTTGGTGTTGAACATGCAGAACCCGTCATGGTG
>CAZBKV010000390.1:0-2802 GCA_964492575.1 uncultured Verrucomicrobiota bacterium
GTAATTGGCCGCCTTAATGGACAGTCCAATCCGGCGCTTCGCCTTGTCCACCTTGATCACCCGAGCGGTGACTTCCTGACCTACCTTCAACACGTTTTTGATCTTATCGACGCGCTCTTCGCTGATCTGACTGATGTGCACCAGCCCATCAATGTCATGATCCAAAGCCACAAACGCCCCAAAGCTGGCCAGTTTCGTGACCTTCCCCTTCACCAGATCACCCACTTTGTAGTACTTGTCGATGTTCTCCCACGGGTCTTCGGTCAGGTGTTTGATGCTCAAAGAGATCCGCTGATTCGCTGGATCCACCTCCATCACCACCGCTTCGACTTCCTGCCCCTTCTTCAAGACCTCGGACGGATGGTTGATCTTCCGCGTCCAAGAAATGTCGGACACATGCACCATACCGTCCAGGCCATCCTCAATCTCAATAAAGGCACCGAAGCTGGTGATGTTCCGAACCTTGCCCTTCACCCGTGTCCCAGGCGGATACTTCTCTTTCGCCAACTCCCACGGATTCGGCTCTAACTGACGCACGCCCAGGGAGATCTTCTGTTCCTGCGGATTCACTTCCAGGACCACCGCCTCCACCTCTTGCCCCTCTTTCAGGACCTCATGGGGCCGGGTAATGCGTTTGGTCCAGGAAAGCTCAGTCACATGAATCAATCCTTCCACTCCCGGTTCCAACTCGACAAAGGCCCCATACGGAACCAGACTCACTACCTTGCCTTTGACACGGCTGCCCACCGGATATTTCTCCTCGATATTCTCCCACGGATTCGGAGTCTTCTGTTTCAGACCGAGGCTGACGCGTTCTTTCTCCCGATTGATGTCCAGAACCACCACATCAATCTCGTCCCCAATCTTCAACATCTCACTCGGATGACTGATCCGGCCCCAGCTCATGTCCGTGATGTGGAGCAGGCCGTCCAGTCCATTCAGATCGATAAAGGCGCCAAAGTCCGTAATGTTCTTGACCGTACCCCGGACGATGTCTCCCGGCATCAGTTCCGCCAGCAACTTCGCCCGACGCTCCGCTCGCTCTTGCTCGATCAACTCACGCCGGGACAACACAATGTTCTGCCGCTCCACGTTCAGCTTCACGATCTTGAACTTGTAGGTCTTGCCGACGTACGTCTGCAGATCCTTTGCAGGGGTAATATCCACTTGGGAGGCCGGAAGGAAGGCATCGACACCAATGTTTACAAGAAAACCGCCCTTGACCACGCTCCGGATGGTCCCCTCCACAATGCCGCCTTCTTTGACCACATTTAGGATCCGCTCCCAATTCTTCTTGAAGACGGCTTTCCGGTGGGACAGAACGATCATCCCCTCTTTATTCTCGAGATTCTCGATGTAGACGTCCACCTCGTCCCCAGCTTTGATATCGGGCTTATCTTCAAACTCGCTGATGGGAATGCTCCCTTCACTCTTGTACCCGATATCAACGATAACTTCGTGGGGACGTACCTCAAGAACCCGACCCTTCACAATCTGCCCCGGAGAAAACTTCGCTTCGTATTCCCGCAGGGCCTGTTCCATGTCTAACATATCTGTTGTTCCTCCGAGTCCTTTGGAGTCGCGACCTTTTGAAACCACCATCGTTCCAGTCGGCCGCAAATCTCGGCGATAAAATCTGGCTCGATCGCCGCTTGGTTTTTGGTTCTAGTTGTTTCCTCCTTTACTCTGCCTTCGTGTGAATGTCCGCACCCGCGGCATTCAGGCAGAGAGGGACAATAGAACGCAGTCCGGCAGAAAAAGCAAGTGCCGACTGCCTCCAAAAATCCCTATCCGAAGATTTGCAATCCTTCGGCCAACTTGCAAGTCTTCGAATCACAAAAATTTTTGCGTGACAAATTCCAAAACCTGATTACATTGTTGGGCGTGTTGCCAAACATGGCAACCGCGCAGGCGACCCTATCGTCTAGTGGTTAGGACACCACCCTTTCACGGTGGCGGCACGGGTTCGAATCCCGTTAGGGTCGCCATTTTTCCTTACCCAAATTCCTTCCCCTGCCCCACAAAAGAACTTGGCAGCCCTTCCAAAAATTCCAATGGTGTTCCTTCACGATGGGACGACACGCCGAAGCGTATCGCAAAAACCAGGCCTATACCGATTTCCTCGATAGCCAAGACCCAGCGTTTTTCGATAAATACGCCGATACCCTCCGACCCGATCGACCTGCCGGACGCGTCCTGGACGTCGGATGCGGAACCGGACAGGTCGTAGCCCGCCTCCGCGCCCAAGGATACGACGCCTGGGGCATCGAAGTCTCCGAAACCAGCGTCGAAAAAGCCAAAGCCCGCGGTCTTCCCTGCCTCTGGTACGACGGATCCCGATTGCCCTTCGACGACGCCTCCTTCGATGCCGTCGGTGCCTTTAACGTTCTTGAACACGTCGAAGAACCCGAAGCCTTCCTCGCCGACCTCCTCCGTGTCCTCCGACCCGGCGGAAAACTCGTCCTCTCCAGCCCAAACTTCTATCGCGTCCTCGGCTTCCGAGATTACCACCGGGAAATGCGCGGAATCCGAAACAAAATCCGCCACCTCTTCCGCCTCCTCGCCAAATGGCGCCAAATCCGTCGTCATCCCGAAACCGTTCGATTCGACCGCATGGAACCCATCTGGAAAGAACCATTCGAGCCGGACGATGACGCCATCATCGCCACCAACCCCCTCGAAATGGCCTTCTTCGTCCGCCGGTATGGAGGAGTTATCGATCGAATCGAATGTACCGACCGTTATGTCCCCCCCTGGATCGATCGTCTCCTCAACGCCGGCCCTTGGCGTTATCTCATGTTT
>CAZBKV010000391.1:0-2798 GCA_964492575.1 uncultured Verrucomicrobiota bacterium
GTGAAGGAGTTGGTGAAGAGGGGGATGAAGGTGAAGAGGGCGGTGGAGCGGGTGGGGCTGGCGCGATCGACGTTTTACTATCAGGGAAGAGAACGGGAAGGAGAAGAGGAGTTGAGAGAGAAGATTCGGCAGGTGGCCTTGGCGTATCCGAGTTTTGGGTATCGGAGGATTTGGGCGTGGTTACGGCGGGAGGGGTGGGGAGTGAATCGGAAGCGGGTGTGGCGCTTGTATCGGCAGCTGGATTTGGGGTTAAGAAGGCCAAGGAAGAAGAAGGGAAGGAAGAGAGGAGGAGAGAAATTTGCCGTGAAGGAGGCGAAGGAGCCACAGGAGCGATGGGCGGTGGATTTGACGGAGGTGTGGGTAGAGAGGGGGTATCGGGTCCGGATTTTGAACGTGTTGGATGAAGCAACGCGCTACTATCTGGGGTTTTGGGTGGGACGGCATATAGGAGGGGTGGAAGCAGGGGAGGTATTGGAGCAGTTATGTCGGCGCTATGGTCCACCGCGGCAGTTGCGTCGAGACAATGGCCCGGAGTTTCAGTCCAAAGCGTTTCAGGCGGTGGTGAGCGCCGATGGCGGATTGGGGAAGTGGTGATTCCTCCGGGACGACCTTATTGGAATGGAGCGGTGGAAAGCTTCCACAGCACCTTAGAGAAGGAGCTGTTGGGACGGGAGATCTTCCAGAACGAACAGGAGCTACGAGCGAAGTTGGCGGTCTGGCAGCAGTACTACAACGGCCGACGGTTGCATTCGGCATTGGGGTATCAGACCCCCGAAGAGCGTTGGCACCAGCTCACTCTGAAAAAATTCTCTTGACAAAGAGAACAAAAAAGAACCTTTTTCTAACATCAAAGTGTCTAAAAAGTAGGCAAGCCAATGAGCATTCTCTCTCACGCACAAAAATTTATATTCTACAACATCTCTATTGCCTCTGCCCTCCTTTCATACCTTTTCCGAAGATCTTAAATCTCCAAATTCAAATGCTCCTGCAAATTACCCTGCAATTTTCTCACCTTCTTGTTTCGCCTTCGATGAACGCTTCAGCTTTCGCCGAAGGCTATAGAGAAGAAGGGAAACAGCCCCCACACTTCCAATTGCAGAAGGTTCAGGGATCGCACCCATTACCCCAAATCCTTTCCTCGCCCCCGCCACATCGCCGGCTAGGAGGTATTCCTGAGAGCTTTGGGAACCGATAGGCATCCGTCGGTAAGATTTGCCTAGCCAAACCTCATCTCCGACACGGGCTAAAATCCCTGCAAAGGCTGCTCGTTGAGAGGCCTGTTGAGAGAGGAAAGTATTCCAGGAAGAGGATCGTTCCTGAGAAGTAGACGGAAATCGAACGATGGACGGAGAGAAGCCATCGGATCGTGGCTTCCGTGTCCATTCCTTCATTGAATTTCCGGAGTTTGAAAATGACAAACGAAAGGCCCCTCGAGCCTTTCTCTGGAAAGGCATGTCAGAAAACCCCAAGCCCTCGGGATTAGAAAGAGTTTGAAAGTGGGCCCAAGGCGTTGCTTGAGAAGTTTGTCTGAGGGCATGAAATTTCACATCCCCTTGTCTCCACAGCAAAAACTCTCGATCAAGAGAGGTCTCCCAAGCCTTCCCCATCTCTTGCTCTTCTCCTAGACTAGCTGGGCGCAGGAAAGCGGCAGGAACAGGGGTTTTTTCTGTGTTTTCATTCCACTTCATAATCGCCGCTCCCCATACACTCCCCGACATTCCTGCCAGAATGAATCCACCTAGAATATATTGAATTGCTGCTTTCATCGTTTTCCTTTTCCTTCGGTTTTTCAGTTTAAGATCTTCCCTTCCTCTTCATTGCTTGCCCCTCCTTTTGTCTTCCAAAAAAGCCCCTTTTTCTCTCTTTTTCTCTTTTCAAACACCGTTCCGCGGAACAGCGAAAGACCACTCTACTGGCAAGGTTCATATTCCAAACTTCATGAATGCAAACTAATGCTTTTTGAAATTCTTGGAATGACTCTTATGACTAGGTTTACAACCCCTATCACAGGGAGGACAATTATGAGAAGATTCTTCACATTCTTCTCGACTGATGGCACAGAGTTTCCCTTCGTTATAGTCTGTTAACATCTGATGAACGATTTCAATGTCTTTCCACGCATGGGAACAACACCGACTGGAATCGTTTATATGTTCTTTCAACCAGGCATCGGCAGAAACAATTGCCTCTATTATACAAGAAGCCGGATTGCCTACAAGGACATTTAATTTGGCAGCGATCAACTGTTTCATGAGGATCAAACGTTTATCGCCTCGGGCCGGAGCCCAAAGGACCAGCAACGCCTCCTCCTTGGTCAAGGTTTCTCCTCCAATATCTAACGCTTCGGTCGGCCATGCATCCGGATGGGTCTTCCAATAGCCGATCGTCCCAGTTCCCACACAGCCGTCAAAGTCAAGAATGACGAAAACTGGTTGCGAAGGCTGCCCCGCAATGTATCTTTCCCACAGTTCCTGAGAACATCCTGGTGGATGATCGTTAGGATACGCTTCTGGGGATGCAATTAATACTAGCAAAGAATGATCCGGTGCGCCGCCTTCTCCTGCATCGACTGCAGCACGAACTTGCTCTACCAAAGCTATAACTTTCACGTCATCAGCCTCTAAATAGGCCTCTTCCACTAAGCTATTTAAATACTCAAATCCACTGTATGGATGCCAATCTACCTCTGGATTGACAAAGGTCCATAAGGCTCCTTGGATCTCTCCTATGGTATACCCCTGTTGGAACCAAACTCCGACATGAGCCATACGAAGCAAATAATCGACATATTTCATATT
>CAZBKV010000392.1:0-2785 GCA_964492575.1 uncultured Verrucomicrobiota bacterium
TCCCTCGACGAGGATTCGGACGCTACCGTCCGGGAACTTGAGCATTCGCAGGATCCGCGCAGCGCAACCGACCCGATACAAGTCCTCCCAGCCCGGCTCGGGTTTTTCTTCGTGGCCTTCCCCGCGTTTTTGGAGGACCATACCGACCATCCGATCTCCGGCCACAACGTCGTCGATGAGGCGGATGCTGGTTGGGGAATCGACGGCCAGCGGAACGACCATGCCGGGGAAGAGCACGATGTCGGCCAGGGCAAGGATCGGGAGCACCTCGGGGATCCCGGTGGGGCGCTGTTCAGGGGCACCGCCGACTTCGGGATTTACGATTTGGACGTTGTATTCTTCTGTAGGGTTCATAGGCGACATTGTTCCAGGGATCGTTGTCAAGGAAATACGCCTCCTTTCTCTTTCGGATCTCCTCCTCCTTTCCTATTAAGACAAGAAAGGGACCTGACTCTGATTAACCTTCTTCGATGGGGACTGAAGTTGGCCGCCGCGGTTCTTTGCGACGTCGAGGGATTAAGATGGTCAAAAACCCGTTGGTATAAACCGCTCGCGCCTCGGTCGGGTTGTATTCGGGAGGAACCTCTACGACCGTCTCAAAAGGACCGTAATGAATTTCCATCATCAAAAACCGGCATGGACCTTCCCGTTGTTCATCGCGACGGATTCCGCGAATTCGAATCCGGTTCCCTTCCACCGTCAGCTCTAGATCTTCTTTCTGAACCCCAGCTAATTCGAGTTTAATCACGGCCTTCTCTTCGGTCAGATACACATCCGTATTGGGGGTCCAGACCGCCCGACCGGATTCGGTCGGAAATATTCCTTCCAGTCGGGTCTGCTGACAGATTGCCGTCGCAAAGAATAATTCTCCTTCCACCATGGCTTATTTACCGGACTGTTGACTGCCTTCCAACGAAGCGCCGGATCGATCAGGATCGTGGGATTCGGCCTTCCAGCGGACATGTCTCTGGCCGTCCGTCCATTCCCATTCCGCTCGATCAACCCCCGTCCCACGAACCACCATCCGGTCCTCCGTACGTCGGCCGGCAGCCAAACCGCAACATCCATTACCACACCGCCACGTCGGTCCACGCCGCACAAAATGCCATCCCCATCTTACCAGGATGAGTGCGACAATTCCCAACGCGACGGCTTCTTGCCAATCCATGCCCCATTAACCTACCGAATCTACACCGGAAAGCAATGACCACCCTCTTTTTTCCTGGCGAAATTCCGTTGCATCCGGCGGCCGAACCGCTACGCTCAAAAAGCGTTTTAGGGAAGGGACTAAGAAAGAACAACGACATCGAAAACGAACGATGAAAAGTTACGATATCGCCGTTATTCCAGGGGATGGAACTGGCCCGGAAGTGATCCGGGAAGCGATCAAGGTGCTGGATGTCGCTGCTCAGCGGTTCGGCTTCAAATTGAATTATACCTACTACGACTTCGGCGGGGAACGTTACCTGCGGACCGGGGAGACCCTGCCGGATAGTGCGTTGGAGGAACTGCGGAAGTTTCCGGCGATCCTCCTGGGCGCAATCGGGCATCCGGACGTAAAACCCGGTATCCTGGAAAAAGGGATCCTTCTACGCCTCCGCTTTGAGCTGGAGCAATACATTAACCTGCGGCCGGTCAAACTCTACGACGAGCGGTTCTGTCCGCTGAAAAACAAAAAACCGGAAGACATCGACTTTGTAGTCGTCCGGGAAAACAACGAAGGGCTCTACACCGGAGCCGGCGGATTTGTCTTCAAAGGAACTCCCCATGAAGTGGCAATTCAGGAAAGCATCAACACACGTCGTGGGGTGGAACGTTGCATCCGTTTTGCCTTTGAATACGCCCGCAAACGACATGCCGATCAACCCTGGAAAGGGCTTAAGCCGGAAGAGGTCCAGGAGGGGAAACGCGCCCAACTGACGCTGGTTGGGAAGACGAATGTTCTGACCTATGCCTTTGACTTATGGGAACGCACATTCCACGAGATCGGTCAGGAGTACCCGGATGTCAAACGGAATTATGCCCACGTTGATGCCACCACGATGTGGTTCGTGAAAAACCCGGAATGGTTCGACGTCATCGTCACGGACAACATGTTCGGCGACATCATTACCGACCTGGGTGCGATGATTCAAGGTGGGATGGGTATTGCGGCCGGCGGGAATATTAATCCGCAGGGGACGTCCATGTTTGAACCGATCGGCGGGAGCGCTCCAAAGTATACCGGCAAAGGAGTGATTAATCCGCTGGCGGCGATCTGTGCTGGGCAAATGATGCTGGATTATCTAGGGGAAACTGCGGCGGCGGATGCGATCGAGAAGGCCGTCATCCGAACGGTCCGGGAGAAACTCCAGGACCTTGCGGCCGGCCGGATGGGGTATTCGACCTCAGAGGTTGGCGACTTGGTAGCCCAGTTCGTAGCCGAAGGATAAAGTTTAGGATTCTGCGGTCTTTAGACCCCGGTTCCTCTGGGAGAGCCGGGGCTTTTTTGTTCGATCCACGCTAGGAAAGCAGCAGAAAGCTCCCTGCCAATCCCACCGCCTCATTCTCTTGGCGAATTCTTCTTATCCCTGCATCCTTACAGGAAAGAAGAAATCAGACGGAACATCGGTGAGCACCATCGAGTTCAAAGAAGTTCGGAAGACGTTTACGGAACGAAAACACCGGACAAGATGGACCTTAGGTCCGATCTCCTTTCGGATTGCGGATGGAGAACGGTTTGGGATTTTAGGACCGGTAGGGAGCGGGAAAACGACCCTGGTTCGTCTCATTGCCGGTCTAGAAC
>CAZBKV010000393.1:0-2775 GCA_964492575.1 uncultured Verrucomicrobiota bacterium
GGGGATAATAGTTTGAATCGGGCCGAAGAAATTTCGAGTCGTAGCTTGCCCGATCCGCCGAATATCCCCTTTCCGAAGCGCTTCCAGAATTTCATCCAAAATTCCCAAGGCGGCCAGTCGTCCTTCCCACTCTTTTTCACAACGGAGAAGGTACTTTTCCGTCACCATCTCAAGAATGGGACCGACGTTTTGGGCCATTCCCCCATGGACCAAAACCAGCGATTGCTGAAGCCGTTCCCGTGCCTCAGCCGGGGCCTCTTCTTCGGTTAAGATTCGATGTCGAGGCAGTAAGGCCCCGCGGCTCACTCCATATTCCGGATCCCCAGGCTGAGCCAGAACCCCGGTGATCAATTTGATTCCCGGCCAAATGCCGCCGCTATCCTGCCATCCTCCGCCGCTGCCTCCAAGCCACTCTCCCAGCAGGGCCCGAGCCAAAACCACCCGTCGCTCCGTCTCGGTTAGTCCGCCTTCTAAGGCACGGATTTGGCCTGTAGCCCGCATGCACACGGTGATCAAGCATGCCAACAACGTCGTCGAAACCGCCAATCGAGAGCCTTTGGGGATGTCGTTGACCTTGCTGACCACCTCAATCCCTCGGCCCGGTCCACACAGCCGCTCCAGAACCGTCTTTAAAGAATGCCCGCTACCTTCCAACCCCGGAGGGACCAGGCCACTTGCAATGACCGCCGCCTTCAGAAGCCCCAGATGATCCCGCCCAAAATCAAACAAATCCTCCAGATCCCGAATCTCCCGCATGGCATGAAGATCCACGCTGACCAGGCGCAAGATCGGCTCCTCGATCACCCGGAAAAACGCCTCCACCGGCGGGCGGGGTACCGGATCCCGACCGTACACGGCCAGGTCAATCGACACGTTCAACACCCGAGCTCCTTCCGGGAAATCCATGGCAAGGAAAACGATATCGCTCCACCCGCAGTGACTCAGATCCATTCGAACCGGGGTCCGCTCCCAAAGGATCGGGTAAGCCCCGTCCGGTAAGGGGTGAAGCAAAACCTCTCGAATCCGCAAAGGATGGTCATCTGGATGCCCCATTCGGAACATCCATTGATTGCCTCGGACCGATCGAACGCTCCGTCGGACCTGATCCGCTAAGGTCTGGAACCCTAAGCGATAGTAGGCCTGAGCCAGGGCACTTGAAATTCCTTCACACGGTCCTTCGTTTCGTTGCGAGGCCAGGAGTTGCTCAATTGCTTCCTGCCAACGCCCTGCCCGGAGAAATCGAAAGGCTTCGTACGGAATTCGTCCGCCTCGGGGAAACTCCTTTCGGGCCGGAAGGTGAAACCGATGGATGGCATATAGGAAGAACAGCGCCCGGACCCGCTGATACAAACTCTCAGCCGTCCGCCGAAACGCTTCCAATGCCTCACATTCCTCCAACAACTCCCTTACATCCAGCGATCCGCAAACTCGTTCCAATGGGGTGTTTCGGATCGCATCCTCCGTTGTTGTGATAATTGGAATGAGTCTTGATGTCACTGCCACCTCTCCCTCCCTCGATTCCATTATAATTAAATTATACTTTCGGCACGGCTGAGTCCGTTCCCTGGTCTTGCACGTATTCCGCCAAAAGCTCCAGCATCATGCCCAGGACCAGTTCGCGATCCCGTCCTGCCAGTGCTAGGGCAAGCTGTGCCGTAAACACACCGTATCGCGTCCCAATGTCGTATCGTTTTCCCCTGAGCTGACAGGCCAGATAACGCTCATGCCGGGCCAACTCATCCAACGCCAGACTTAAGTGCACCGATCGCGGATCTTCCGCCTCCTGTAATTCCTGCTGGAGGAGTTCTAAGACACGTGGGGTCAACACATGCATCCCGAAGAAACATAAGTAATATCCGGCTCGTAATCCTGGGACGATCAGGCTCTGCTCGGCTTCCGTTGGAGTCGGTTTTTCTAAGACTCGTTCTACTTGATACCAACCAGGTCGACCGGAAAGGGGTTGGCCGCCGATGGCGCCAAACCGCAACAGACGGCTCTCATGCGTTGGTTGCACCGCCGAGACCGCGCAGCCTTCTTTCCCGGCCATGCGTACCAGTTGCGCGGCGCAGGACTCTTCGGCCCGGCTTACGTACAAGTGGTCTCCAACTAATAAAAGAAACGGATTTTTCCCTACAAAATCCGCCGCGGTTGCTACGGCATGCCCGAATCCAAGTGGCTCGGGTTGTTCCAAAAACCGAACCCGTCCGGCCTGTTCCTGCAACGCCTCGGCATAGGCATCGACATCTCCTCGATGGACCACCACGGCGACTTCTCGAATGCCGGCCGAGAAAACCTCATCAATTAAGATCCGCAATGCCGGTTTGGTTTGTCCATCCCGGTCGATCAACGTCTGTAACGGTAAGGCCCGCTGGCCTGGTCCCCCGGCTGTAATCACGGCTTTTTCGATCTGCACGGCTTTTCCCCTCCTTGTTCGGACTCAGGCTGTCATGCTACCGATCCGTTCGGTTCGGGTCAAACGCTGAGCCAAATCGTATAGGAAGACCTTCGTCCACAACCACCTTGAAAGAAAGCGAGGAGGCTTGCTCGGGACTGTTGTACTCCACCCATCGAAGGATGAGACAGAAATAATAGCGGTAACCTAAGGAGAGAATCCCAGACTATTTGAGGGGGCGCGCGCTGTCTTAACACGCTGGTAGATAAAAAGCTGCGGCGGCTTGAGAACGGCTTTTCCTTTTTTGAAAAGGCATTGGTCAAAAACTGCTCTCGAATGAAAAATTTCAGAAAGGCAAAATTTCGGAAAGGTAGGGGTGTTGT
>CAZBKV010000394.1:0-2772 GCA_964492575.1 uncultured Verrucomicrobiota bacterium
CAGCTGCGATGAATCCTGCCGCCCATTTCGGCCCTACGCTCGCCAGGAATAAACTAGCCAAAATGATCTGGGTCGGCCATCGGCCATTACAGAGGGAAAAGTTGTTAGTGATGATTGCGATCAGTCGTTCTCTCGGGCTATCGATGATTCGTGTCGCCACGACCCCGGCCGCGTTACAACCGAATCCCATGATCATCGTCAAGGCCTGTTTCCCATGAGCTCCAACGCGGCGGAAGATCCCGTCCAGATTAAAAGCGATGCGGGGTAGCAGTCCCAGATCCTCTAAAATCGTAAAGAGCGGGAAAAAGATTGCCATGGGGGGAAGCATTACACTGACGACCCATGCCGTAGCCAAATAGACTCCGTCGACGAAAAGCCCTCGCAGCCATTCCGGTGCCCCTAATGCCTGGAAGACTGTGCCCAGCCAAGGATGGACTTGATCAATCAGAAAGAAGCTTAAGAGCTGGGAAGGGTAGTTCGAACCGACGATGGTCAGCCAAAACACAAGGCAAAGAAGCAAAAAGAGGATCACAAACCCCCAGATTCGATGAGTGACGATTCGATCGATGGTTTGTTCCAACCGGTAGCGACGGGTCTCTTCCTTTTTTCGAACGCAAATGCGGGCGACTTCCGCGGCTTGGGCATACAACGCTTGGGCAATCAAGTCGTAGAGTTGATCTCCTAAGGCAAGGCGGAGCCGATCGGCAAGCTGGATCAATGCCTTTACGTTTTGCCGGATCGAATCGGTATGATCCCAGACTTCGGGTCTTTCTTCTGAGGACTTGACTTGTTGGGTTTCTGGTCGGGGGGTTGGGGAACGGGGTTTTTGCTCTTGTGTGGACGTTGCCCATCGACCGGCAAGCAGAGCCTTCCGAATCGCGTCATCCCCGTCCAACAATCGAAGGGCAACCCAACGTTTCCATCGCAATCCCGGAGCGACTTTTTCCAGTTCCGGTAAAAGGACCTTTAAAGCTTTCTCAACCTTTTCCGGAAATTGGGGAACTTGTTTCGGCCTAGGCTTCAAGCGGCCTGTTACGACGTCATCTATCGTTTGGATGAGGGTATCTATACCCTGCCCTGAGCGGGCTGCGGTAAAGACCACCGGAACCCCCAACATCCGTCCCAACTGCCTTTGATCCAGTTCCAATCCAAAATCTTGAGCCTGATCGATTAAATTCACACACACCACCACCCGATCGGTGATTTCGAAAATTTGGTAAACGAGATTTAAGTTTCGTTCCAAACGGGTGGCATCCACTACGATGACCGTGACGTCCGGTTCTTCTAAAAGTAAAAACTCCCGTGCCGCCTCTTCATCGGGGCTCATGGCCAGGAGAGAATAGGTCCCCGGTAAATCCACCACACGATAAATCCGTTTCCCAACGGCGAAAGCTCCCTCAGCGCGTACTACCGTTTTTCCAGGCCAGTTTCCGGTGTGTTGTTTTAGGCCGGTCAGAGCATTAAAGATAGTGCTCTTTCCGGTATTGGGGTTTCCGGCTAGGGCTACCACATACTGCGTCTCTTCGGTCTTCTCTCCAAAACGCTGAATCCGGCCTGGCTGAAAGGCCGGGCAGAGCCGACAGTGGGCAGCAGGATGTCGCTTCAATCTCATGCTACCCTTTGCTCCCTCTCTACCTGAATAGGTCGAACTAAGATGTTCTTTGCCTGCTCCCGACGCAGTGCAATCACTGAATCCCGAACCTGGTAAGCCACCGGGTCCCCGATTGGGCTTACGAATAGGGCCTGAACCTGTGCCCCAGGTAGGAGCCCAAAATCCAATAATCGTCGGCGTTCCATTCCTCGGCAACGAGGTAAGATGGCCCATATTTCCGCCTGCTGGCCCGGAGAGAGTTGATCCAATCCAATCAGACCTTCCGGAGGATGTTCGGATTCTTGGACGCGTTCGACGGTTAGATTTCGAGCAACAACTGGTGAAAGTCTTTGATCTCCCCGTTCGGTCTGGACGGTAATCTGTTCGGTTCCTACCTGCACATCGTGCAAAATCTGCCCCGGATAAAATCCGCGCCGGACCAGCTCGGCATAGACGTTCTCCGGTTCATCTTCAATATGAGTGATCCGTACAGTGTCTCCGGATCGACAGCTTACCAGCGGATACCCTTGCGGCGGTAAAGGCTTCTCTCCTTCACGGGGAATTGGATCCCCATGGGGATCCAACAACGGATGCCCTAGCCGGGCCTCCAATTCTTCTACATCTTTGGGGGTTAGTCGGTGTTCGGCGACTTCAGCCTGACCATGCCATTCCGATTCCGGCAGCCCACTCTGCTCAGACAAAAACTGTTCCCATAACCGATGTGCCCGAATCAAATAGATCGCATATCGACGGCCCTCCTCGCTCAGTGCAAATCCATCCTTTCTGGTCTGAACCAGGCCTTTGGCTTCCAGGGTTTGTAGAATTTTCATCGCCCGGCTGAGGCTTACCCCTAAAACCCCTGCTAGGCTTTCTGCCGTGGCTGTGCGTCCTTCCAATTCTCGGGTTCCCAGATGTTTCAGGGCATCCTCCCATAAGATTCGTTCGCTAAGAACGCAACGGCGGCGCCACCAGGCCCACAGTCCTCTGCGGGGCCAAAATACCACCGCTATCATCCCCATCAGTCCTATCCCCACCCATAGTGCCGTCCAGGGATTGTACCATGGATATCCTGTGTCCATTTTTGTTCTATATCATACTAGCAAATCCTAGCCTAATCTATCCATTCCCTCCCTTGCGGAAGGATTCAAAAGCAAAGGACTTTTACATCTCTTTTTTCAGAA
>CAZBKV010000395.1:0-2000 GCA_964492575.1 uncultured Verrucomicrobiota bacterium
CTTTAACCCTGGCCATACATATAAGTATGCAGCGCCCGGTCCGTGTCTGCTAAACGGACAACCGGTGGGAAACTTCCGAATTTGGGTACCGGACGATTACCCTGTGTGCCGATCCAAAGAAGGACAGTATTATGAAGATCCCAAGCGGTCGCCGGTCCGTTGGGTCATTTGGAGTTTAGGCCCCAGGCCAAAAGGACCACGTGCCAATCATAGCCTGGCTCCTCTGACCGCAGAGTGTTGGTATCGGCCCGGACCGGAAGGAGGCATTATTGGTCGGACCGCGACCCGAGAAGGAACGCAGTATGCCTTTCCTTAAAATTTAAAAAAAATGCTCGTCCAACAACCGTCCCTTATGAATCTTTTAGGAGAGGCTGGAAGGAGACCGAGGTTATGGAAAAATTCGAACCCGAGAAATCAGAAGCGATGAAAACCCAAAATTCTTCCCATCACACTTTTGAAACTCAGGCCCAACCAGGTTCGAATTTATGGAACCAGGTGGAAGAGGAACCTCAGGACTGGTGGGAAGCGATTCGTCGGATCCATGGTCATGTAGGACCATGGAACGTCCTGGGGTGGCGGATTGGTCGGGCGGCACTGCGCGAACTACAAAGCGGATGGGGCCGGCATGAGGTCGAACTGGTTTGTTACGTTCCTCTTCAAACGCCTTATACCTGTTTAGCCGATGGGTTGATGGTAGCCACCGGGAACAGCCTGGGCCGGTTGGATCTTCGGATGGCGGAAGCGGTGGTCCCGGCATTGATTCAGGTAGTGGCACGGCGGAAGGACGGACAGGGTTCCGTATGGGTCTTTCGTCCCTTACCGGACTATCTTCGTTCGATTCGAGGTCGACCGGTTTCGGAACTGGAATCCCTGGCCCGATCCACCGCCGAGGCTCCGGAGGAGAAACTTTTTACCATGCAAGCCATCTCTCCAGAATGACCCTAGAGCCTGTCCGAAAAGTCGGCCGGGCGATTTGAATGGAAGAGTTCCTAGGAGAAAAAAGCGTCCGATCGAGGGCATGACCGCAACGGGTTGGGGGAGAAAGAAAGGAATTTCCTTGCGGCGGTTTGAGGACAAGCCGCTCTACCTGTCCTTGGGCGTTCGAAAGGGAATTGGAAGGTAGGGCGCGCTGTCCCAGCGCGCTGGGGAAAAGGGAAAATGAAATTTCATGCGATGGCTTGGGAACAAGCCGCCCTACCTGTCCCTGGGCGTTCGAAAGGGAATTTGAAAGGTAGGGCACGTTGTCCCAGCGCGCCGATATAGAAAAAATTGACTGATACCTTTTCGGACAAGCTCTAGAAGGAAGAGCAAAGTCCAGTGGGTTTTCGAAAGGGAGATTTAAAAAATCTCTCTACAATGTATCTGAAATCTGGGGATCCAGGGGATGTAAAGGTAACCATCGGTCAATCGTCCTAGCCTCCGACGAGGTAAGTTGAGAAGATAGATCGAGTTGCCATAGCGAAAAAGGCATTCTTGTCCTTGATGGAGGAGACAGCCAGGGCCAAAAGAATGATCGGGAAAAAGAAGGCGCAAAAATATATGTTGATCTTTTTGATGAACTTCCAAGAGTGCATCGAATCCGTAAGATTTTATATATAAAGTAGTTGATTCTACTTCCTTACCAAATGAGAGAATCCCATCGTTTTTCCGTTCTCGGCCGTAGCAGATGAGGGGTGGGATAGGATCAGGATGGGACTGGGGTTGCACAACGGGATTGGCCGGGGGTTTCCATTCGACTCGATTGGTTCGATCCTCCCCAAGGATCCAGAAGAGGGATTCCTGGCTGGACCAGCAGAGGAGAGGTTCTTTGAGGCACGAGGAGGATTTTGAGAGGAAAAAACGGAGAGAAAGAGGAAACGATTGACGGCGGGGATGGTCCGGTTGATGGAAATCGAGAAGGACAACCTGGCGTGTGTTTTTCTGGATATAGGCGACGTATCGGCCGGATGGGCTGAAGGCGAAGGAAAAGATGGAGAATCGAGGGGACGGTTTCGGGCTTA
>CAZBKV010000395.1:2010-2754 GCA_964492575.1 uncultured Verrucomicrobiota bacterium
GGCAGAAGTTTCTGATCCGAGCGGCGGTAGAGATAAACGGTGTGGTTGGTGTGGAGGAAGAGGCAGACTTGGCGGTTGCTGGAGATCAGGTAAGCTTTCATGGGGTAAGGGACGAGGATGTTGTGGTCAGATCCGTCGGTTCGGATTTGCATGAGGTAATGGGTTTGAGGATCGAGGTAGGTGATGAGGACTGCCGGTTGCTGGGCCCAGGCGGTGTTTGGGGTAAGGGTTTGGATGTTGGTAGAAGGGGCTGTGTGTTTGTAGTAGAGGGGGGCGATCACGGCATAGGTCACCACATTGGCCACGAAGACACCGCGGAAGAGTCGTCGGAAGGGGATTTGCTGGGATCGGAGCCTTCTTCGGAGGTAAAGGCTCTCTACCAGTACCGTAGTGAGGAAATAGACGGTGGTCCCGAGGAGAAAGGTCCAAAAGGCAACTTGGAGAAACTGGATCAGGTCCTTTGCAGGAAAGAATAGGGCATAAAGCAAGGAATTCAAAATGCTTGCTGGGATCCCGAAGAAGAGGGAGAGGATGTTGGCTGATAGAACCGGATTCAGAAGGGATTGAAACGACCGGTGGATGAAGCGGGCGATCAAGGAGGCTTCTACGATCGTCTGGAAGGTCAGGAGGATGACGATGATCCCAAGGGAGAAGCCGATATCGATGGTATCGGCTAGATAAAGAAGAGAATGATTCTGAATAGCTGTTATTCCCATACTTGTCTGCTTTTGGGCTTTTTCAGAG
>CAZBKV010000396.1:0-2390 GCA_964492575.1 uncultured Verrucomicrobiota bacterium
GCAGAAGTTATCCAGTCCGGCCAGATGATCCAATCGCGCTCCAACGGCCAGGCTGCGCCGCACGGCCATGTCGATCGCCGCCGCAGCCATGGCATACGTATCAATGTCCGAATACCGCGGGGCCACTCCGGCGGCCAGGACGATTCCTTCATGCGTGTCCGGTGGCTCCGGAGCCAGAAGCACGGCGGCATCGCTCGGGACATTGCCGTGCACACCGATGTACGGCTTCACCACGGCCAAGGCCTTGACCTCATGGTCGTACTGCCGTGCCTTGGCTTCGCCAGAGCAGATGTTCAGCCGACCCAGCATCTGGGGCAAAGCCTCGTCGATCGACGGAAACCGGTTGGGATCTGGTTCGGGATGTCGCGGCCGTCGCCATCGTGCCCGAAGCCGCATCTGCGGAACGCCGTTGTGGAGAAAATCCAGGTCCAGACTCATCACAATCCGACCGCGGTACCGCACGACGAAACGCCCCGAATCGGTAAACTTCCCCAGGACGGTCGCCTCGACCTCTCGCCGCCGAGCCAGCTCTAGAAAGGCATCGATCTTATCCGGCGGCACGGCCAGGCTCATCCGTTCCTGCGCCTCGGACAAAAGGATCTCCCACGGCTGCAACCCGGCGTATTTGAGCGGCGCATGGGCCAGATCGATGTCCGCCCCGCCGGATTCACGGCTCATCTCGCCGACACTCGACGACAGCCCACCGGCCCCGTTGTCCGTGATGAAGCGGTAGAGTCCCAGGTTCCGCGCTTCGATGAGAAAATCGGTCAATTTCTTCTGCGTAATCGGATCGCCGATCTGGACGGCTTGGACCGGCGACTCTTCGTGCAGCTCTTCACTGGAAAACGTCGCGCCGTGGATTCCGTCCTTCCCGATTCGGCCGCCGACCATCACGACCAGGTCACCCGGCAGGATCCGCTTCACATGGCCCGGCTCTCCATGCAACTCGCGCGGCAGGAACCCGACCGTACCGCAATAGACCAGCGGTTTGCCGAGGTAGCGTTGGTCGAAGTATTCCCAACCGACGGCGTACGGAATGCCGCTTTGGTTCCCGCCGTCAATCACACCTTTGTGCACCTGGTCCCGAAGACGACGGGGATGGAACAAGCCCGGCGGAACCTCTTCCCGCGGTGTGAACGGCGAGGCAAAACAATAGCCCCACACATTGGCCAGCAATTCCGCCCCTTTGCCGGTCCCAAGAGGATCGCGGTTGACCCCGACGATGCCGGTCATCGCACCGCCGTAAGGATCCAACGCGGAGGGACTGTTGTGCGTTTCGACTTTGTACACCAGATCGATCCGGTCGTTGAACCCGATCACGCCGGCATTGTCATGAAAGACACTCCGCAGCCAGGGTCGAACGCGGCCGATCTCGTCCGTGGCCCGTCGAATGTAAGTACGGAACAGGGAATCGATGATCTCGGTCCGACCGGTCTCCTCGTCGTGGTACTCGATGCGGGCGTTGAAGATCTTGTGCTTGCAGTGTTCCGACCAGGTTTGGGCGATGGATTCGAGCTCGACGTCCGTCGGCCATTCCGGCAGGCCCATGGCACGTCGTTCCGCCGCATGGGCTCGGAAATAGGCCTGAATCGCCTTCATCTCCTCCAGCGACAGGGCCAGGATCCCACGGCGGCTGATCTCCATAAGCTCTTCGTCCGAGACATCGAGCCGGATTTCGCGCACAACCGGTTCGGTATGCAACTCGACCCGAGGCAGGTGGAACGGGGCACCGTGCTGTTCCCACTCTTCCCGGCTGAGGATATAGGCTTGTTGGATCAGACGGTTGGCCAGAAGATCCCACGTAACCTGTTCGGCTGTTTGACGGTCCCATTCCGGGGCGTCGAAGAGATATTCGATCGCCGTGCTCACCTGCTCCGGTTCCTGGAGCGGTCGGCCGAGAATGTCCTGGATCGCCGAGGCGGCGCTGCGGGCGACGTTGTCCGTCACGCCAGGTCGATAGCCGATGACTACCAGCCAGTGAAACGGCTTTTCCGGACGGGACTCGCCGAGGGTACCGATCTGGGTGACCGGATTCGTAAACGCCTCGAGGATCGTCCGGGCTACCTGTTCCGATTCGTTCAGTTCCAGGGCATAGACCTCCCGTACCTGGACACCCCGCAGCGGCAGTTCCAGGAAAGAACGGATCTGCCGTTCCACCGCCCGTGCTTTCGGGTCATCAAACCCCTCCTTTGTCCGAATTTCCAAACGGTACCTCATTGGACTTTACCGGTAGCTAGATGAAAGGATCAGCGGCCTACACCCCGCCATCCCAACCACGCCAAACTATACCGATTGACCTTTTCCCTGACGAGCCTGGAGCGCAATTTCGGAAGAGGTTCCCACACCGGGACTAGGGACGATTTCTCTTTCCATGCGCTTAGGAGTTCAGC
>CAZBKV010000396.1:2400-2749 GCA_964492575.1 uncultured Verrucomicrobiota bacterium
CCCATGACGAGCCTGGAACGTAATCTCGGAAAAGCTTGCCACACCGGGGCTAGGGGGCGGAAGATTTTCCTTGGGATTCGCACTCCGATGAAGGCAATTTAAGAAAATTCTCCAGCTAAACAGAGGATGCGGTGGCGGATATCTTCTGATAGCCACATCCCTGCTTCCGCTAATTTTTCAACATAAGGAGCTATTTGTTTAATAAGCTGTCGCTCTTTTGCTTCAAGTAATACTCGTAGAGTACCCCATACTTTTAACCCAGCTGCTTGAGCGATTCTACGGGCTAAAAAATCATCCAACAGCACTACATTTTCTCGGTGTTCTAATGCCAATTCCAGCACAGGTAATT
>CAZBKV010000397.1:0-2744 GCA_964492575.1 uncultured Verrucomicrobiota bacterium
GTCCCCATGTCGGCCCCGCCCCTTGCAGTAAAATCACAACGATAGCCACAATTTGACTCACAGTTTTGTGTTTTCCATATCCTTCGGCAGCTAACACCACGTTCTGCGAAGCAGCAAGAAGCCGCAGCCCGGTAATCGCCAATTCCCGAGCCACCACAATCACCACCATCCACCCAGGGACCCAACCCCGTTCTACAAACGCAATAAAAGCAGAACAAATCAAGATTTTGTCGGCAAGGGGATCCATCAATATTCCGAAATTGGTGATCAGACCCCGTCGTCGTGCGATAGCGCCGTCCAGGGCGTCGGTGATTCCGGCTACAAGGAAGAAGAAAAGGGCAAAGGTTAACCCCCATCGATTTTCCCAAAAGACACACAAGAGGAAAAATATCGTTAGAATCAGCCGCGCTACCGTCAATTGGTTCGGTAAATTCATAGCTCCCTTTCTCCTCCCTTCCTCAACACACCTCTTCTCCCCCAAGGGCCTCCATCTTGGGTAACAAAACTTCCCCTCAGACACAACCTCCTCTTACTCCACTCCCTTTTCTTTCCTCCCAAAACAGGACCAGAAGCCTTAGACTTCCGGGAAAGATATCGATGAATCCACTCTGTGCACAAAAACGCACAGTTGCAACCCTGATTTGGTTCAGGTGATATTAGTGCAAAACTAAATTTCGGCCTAAAAGAGACTGGTTCAGCCTAGAAATAAAGAAGGGAGGTCCGAGCCAATGAAAGCGATGACAAAAAACAAAGGATTCACCCTTATTGAGCTACTGGTGGTGATTGCCATTATCGCTATTCTAGCAGGGATGCTTCTCCCGGCGTTAGCAAAAGCCAAGGAACGGGCTTACATGGCAACGGATCTGAGTAATAACAAGCAAGTAGGGATCGCCGCCGCCATGTATGCAGGAGACAACAACGACTACCTCCCTCACCCTGGATGGGGAAGCATTTGGAGCGATCCTGGCCCTGATAACTGGTGCTATGCTACCTATATCGAAGGGCTCGGAAGGATCCCCTCGGCGCAAGGGCAAATGGATTACTCCAACCAAATCCCCTTCTTCAAACGCGGGCAGCTGGGACAATACCTTGAAGACAATAAAGTATTGCTCTGTCCGAAGGACGTAGCCGAATCTCACGGTTCCAAACGATATCTTTATCTTCCCCGTGGGGTGAAACTGACCAGTTATACCTGGAACGGAGCTGTAAGCAGCTTCAGCAAAAAACACTCCCACAAAGCAGGTTCTTTCCGACCCGATGCGATCATTATGTGGGAAACCGATGAATACGGTGGTTGCCCTCCAAATCCCAGCCCTGTTAATAATAAAGGTTGCGGATTCTACTTCAACGATCCGGGGAACTACCCCTACGAGGGGATCTCGCAACGTCATGGCGGTGGCCGTCCTTACAGTGTCCAGGTGGACGTAAAAGGTCGGTCTGCGGTTTTACGAGTGGATGGAAGCTCCCAGCTCTTTTCCTATAAGAAGTTTTACGACTTAGCCGGTGGCGCCGTAGGGAAACGTTTCCATCCGGCGGAACTTCCGAATCCCCTCTGGTGCGATCCGACCGATCCCCGCACAGGCGGCTATCGTGGCCCCTAAAACCGCTTAAAGGGTTCCTCTGTCTCTCGGGTTACGCAACGGGCTGGAAGATCTTCCAGCCCGTTCTTTTTCTTTCCTATCGTCCGTCTTTTTCTCCTCCTCCACGACGGAACCTTTTCTTCTGTTTTCCTCCCTTTTCTATTTTCCCTGCCTAACGTAGGCCCCTTCTATCTCCTCCGGGAAATAAAACGCTTCATCAAACATCAAAAAATTCTTGCACCTACATTGTTTTCCCACTCAATTTTTAATGAACCCCATAAAACCACTTAACGCCATCCTAGATTGTAGGATGGCAGGGCAAAAACAACATAAAAGCATCCAAAAAGGAGGACCGGACAGTGGCAACAAAGAAAAAGACAACCAAAAACTGCGGAGGAAAGACCTCTACAAAAAAGAAGGCCAGCTCAAAAAAGACCTCTTCTGCGAAATCTACCACCACTTCCAAATCCACGACCACCGCAAAGAAGACAAGCAAGGCCCAAAGCGCTTCCAAATCTACAACGAAAAAGAAAGCCACTTCCTCCGCTCGAAAGAAAAAAGCCGCAAAGAAATGATTCCTCGATAAACTGTTTCCGGGTTGAGAGAAAGTAAAGCCGGCCGCCCCCTCCGGGACGGCGAAAAGAAGGGAAACATACCCTTGCCTGCCCTGCATAGGCATGGCAGGAAGTAAGTAGGTATGGCGACGTTGGCCTTCGACATTGAAACAGCAGCGTTAGATGACTCTGCGTTCCATCCCTCTCAGCTAGAGTTTCTCTATCGCGAACTGGACCTGATCCCTGATCCTGAAGAACGACAGGCACGGGAAGAACGGATTACAAAAATGCGCAGTCTGTGGGCCCTCACCGCTCAGGTCGTCTGCATCGCCATGCTCAACGTCGATACAGAACGAGGCCAAGTCCTCTACATTGCCCCCGATTACGAAGACCCCGCCGAGGTCGATGGAGTCGAATTCATCGTCTGTATGGACGAGGCCGAACTCCTTCAGGCCTTCTGGGACGTCGCCAAACACTACGAACAAGTAGTAACCTTCAACGGCCGATCCTTTGATGTCCCTTTCCTCTACCTCCGTTCCGCCATCCTTAATGTCCCCATCAGTCGAAAAGATTGGCTTGGATATCGCTACGCTTCAGAGCCCCACTGTGA
>CAZBKV010000398.1:0-2741 GCA_964492575.1 uncultured Verrucomicrobiota bacterium
CGTGTTCGTTCAATGTTCTCCTCAGCAAAGGCCCATGGAATCGAAAATCCTAACCCCTCCGCCGCAGCAAGAACCTCCCCCATCAGCTCCTTCACCTGACCCAACCACCGTGGATCCCCCAAAATATCCTCCGTCGTCAGGCACGGTCCCCACTCCTCCCGAGGAGGGACCTTCCCGGCAAGATAGTTCTCATACCCCACCACCCCCGCCACTCCCAAGCCGTTAAACGGAATGTTCCAAACCAGCTTTTCCCAATGCGCTCTCTCCAGATCTTCACTGACCTCACACGGAACCCCAGCCTTTCGAAAAAGCTCAGCAAATTCATAGACGGCCCGGCCGGGACGACGCCGAAATTCCCCCATCACAATCCGACCATGAGCCATATGCCGAATCACCCCCGGCGCAATCCGATTCAAACAAACAAAACACAACCCCCCATACACCCGCTCCGCCCCTACTACTTCCGCCAACGCCTCCTCGTTGCCCAGGCCGTTTTGAAGGGTGATCACCCGAGTCTGCTCCCCTACCAACGGGGGAATCAATCGACCAAATTCCCCATTGGCTGTCGTCTTTAATGCCACAACCACCCAGTCACATGGGCCGATTTCCTCAGGATCTCGATGCGGCACCGGATGCGCCACAAAATCCCCTTCCACACTCAAAATCCGCACCCCATGCTGCTTCACCACCTCATAGTCAGACCGAAGAAGAAAATGAACCTGCTGCCCTGCCTTCCACAGTTTGGCCCCATAATAACTGCCCACCGCACCGCATCCGACGATCGCAATCTTCATGCTCCAACTCTATGCGCTTCCTCAATTCCTCAGATCAACTCAAACCGATCAACTCAGTTCTTAGGTTAAGAAAACAAAAGCAAAAGAAAAGAAGAGTGGGAATCTCCACCTTCGATCCCCCCTCCACAAAAACTCTCTCTTTCAAGCCCTCTACTTCTTCTTCCCTAAAATGGCATCCTTTGCCGCCTTGGAAATCCGGAAGACCAAGGCCTTGCGAGCAGGAATCTTAATGGTTTCACCTGTCTTCGGGTTCCGTCCCATCCGAGCCTTTCGATTCACCACCACCAATTTCCCGATTCCAGGAATGGTGAAGGAATCTTTGGCATGTTCATAGGCAAGCTCGGCCAAAGTATCAAGGACCGCGCTGGCCTGCTTTTTCGTAATTCCGACTTTCTCAGCAATGGCCGCAGCAAGTTCTGTTTTCGTCAACGGCTTACCCATAGCGCAATCTCCGTTCGTTTTGGATTCCTCTTTACAGACATCTCCCGACCTCCCGATAGGCCGGCTGCTCGGCCGTAATCCTATGCCTCAACGGCCTGATCCGGCAAGGCCTTTTTACAATTTTTTTATCCTCCTGCCCACCCCCTCCGGGCAAGGACCTAAATTCTTCCCTCCCTTCTGCTTTTC
Organism: uncultured Verrucomicrobiota bacterium; assembly: GCA_964492575.1. Lineage (GTDB taxonomy): Bacteria > Verrucomicrobiota > Verrucomicrobiia > Limisphaerales > CAZBKV01 > CAZBKV01. The sequence goes on from CAZBKV010000398.1 coordinate 1,422, forward strand.
AAATTCCCATCTTAGCATCCCCTTCTTTCTTTAACAATAAATCTCCTGCTGTATTTCGGTTAACTCTATCCCCCGCGAAAAAGTCGCCTCTCTTCAGCGCATTTCCCTTGACCCTATCAGCCCGAACCTCTAACAACCCCCTCATATGAAACGACTAGTCAAAATCATTCTGGCGTTGCTCATTCTGCTTCTGGTAATCGTCACCCTGATCCTCTTCTTTTTGGGACCGATCCTGAAAAAAGTCGTAGAAACAGCCGGACCCGCCGTGACCGGTGTCCCCGTCCAGCTTCAATCCGCCAGTCTCTCCCCCCTGACCGGGAAAGGAAAATTGGAAAACTTCACCGTCTCCAACCCCCCTGGATACAAAAGCCCTGAGGCGATTCATGTCGATCAGTTGACCTTGGATGTGGAACCGAAATCTTTGTTGGCCGACAAAGTACACATCCGATCCCTGCGCCTGATCGGTCCCCGCATTACCCTGGAAGGCACTCCCACCAAAAACAACCTGAAGACCATCCTCGATCACCTCAATAAGGTGACAGGAAACCCCTCTTCCTCCTCCAAATCGGGTTCCCAATCTCAACAAGGCGAAAAGAAACTCCAAGTGGACGACTTGCAGATCCTCTCTCCCAAACTAACGATCCGGAGCCCTCTGCTGGGGGATCAACCGGTCGTTGTGGAACTGCCCAACATTACGCTGAAAAATCTGGGACAGGGGCCGGAAGGAATTACCTCTGCCGAGCTGGCGAAACGGCTGCTCCAACAGATCTTACAACTGGTCGACAAAGTAGGTGGTAAATCTCTGCAAGACTTTGCAAAAAATACCACTCAAGAACAGGTAAGAAAAAGGGCTTCCAAAGCAGTGGAATCTCTCAAAGAAAAGACACAAAAAGAACTTCGGAAAACTCTGAATAAAGAACTGGGGAACCTTCTCCCTAACCTGTCTAAAGAATCGAAACATTGAAAAGACACGATTATATGATTCCATTTCCTCCATACGATTTTGTGCTTATGCGATGGTTCAATAAAAGAAAACGAAGTTTTACTCTCTCTCTATGCCTTTTGCTGGGAATCTTCGCCGGCTGGGGCGCTACCCCCCAAACCACCCCTAAAAAAGAAAAAACCTCCTCCCCCTCTCCTATCGTAACCCAAAAAGTCAAACCGAATACCTCATGGAGAACCACTGCTTCGTTGGGTGTGGCTTTAACCCGTGGCAATAGTGACACCGTAACGATTCATGGTTCCCTCGAAACCTCCCGAAAGTGGGAACAAAACGAAGTAACCTCAGGAGCTCGATTCACCTATGGCGAAGAAAAAGAC
>CAZBKV010000399.1:0-1559 GCA_964492575.1 uncultured Verrucomicrobiota bacterium
GCCTCGGGGGATAGGCGTGTGGGCTTTTAGAAGGAGTAAGCCCGGTTTTATTCCTTCTTCAGGCGGAAGAATTTAGCTTTGCCTTCGATGGGGACGGTGGCCTCATTGGCCCCGGCTCCGGGCACATCGGTCCAGCTAGCCGGATCGGTAAGATCCTCGGTCTGCTGGAGGACAAAGCCGGTGCCTTGCCAGGTGAAGTGGATCTGGTTGCCCTGGACGGTGTACTCCAGCTTCACCTGCTGAGGTACTCCTTCCAACAGGCTGCACCCTTGGGCTCCTACGGCGTACAGGGTGGCGACTTCGTCGGCCGTGAGGGCTCGGTTCCAGAAGGCCACCTCGTCCAACAGACCGTTCCAGTCCGCGCCCCAATCGACGCTGTACTGACCAGTGCCGTCCTGACCGATGTTGAGGGAGAGGTTGGGATCGAAGATGTCTCCATCGGCCGGGCTGATCGGACGGCTGTCGACCAAGATGCCGTTGAAGTAGGTGTCGGCATTGCCGTTGATGTGCCAGACCACGACCACGTGGGCCCAGCGACCGTCGTTGAGGATTGGTCCCATGTCAGTAAAGTCGAGGTCTTTGCGGGAGGCGTTGGCCCGTTTGTAGTTCCATTCGATGCGGCCGTCGGTCTCAGTCCCGATACACCAACCGGTGTTGCTGCCGCTGTTCCAGTCTTTGTTGCCGATGAGGATTGGATCGCCCCGAACCGATTCGGTCTTGACCCAGAAGGCGACGGTAAAGTCGGAGTCTTGGCCGATTGGAACTTGGGAGTTGGGTCCGAGGGTCACGTAGTTATGGACTCCGGCCTCCGCGTCGTTGGAGACATACAGGGCCCATTGGCCGACTTTGCCGGGTTGGAATTCAGGGCTGCCGACCGGCTGACCGTCATGGCCGTTGCCGGAGGCGTCGTTGAAGTCCTGTTCAAACGGGAAGTAGGCGTAGAGCCCGTCTTTGAGGGAGGTGGTGTCCAGGGAAGGTTGAAGGACGGTCAGGTGAGCCGGATGGGTCTGGACCGTACCGCCGGGGTTGGAGATGATGCAGACATAGTCGCCTTCGTCGGCAGCGGTGATCGGCTCGATGGTGAGGGTGGCGTTGGTGGCGCCGGGGATGTCCTGACCGTCTTTTTGCCATTGGTAGGAGAGTTTTTCACCGACGGCTTCGACGGTGAAGGAGATCCAGGAGCCGATCACGCGGGTGGCGCTCTCCGGTTCGGACTTGATCAGAGGTTTTTCGACCGTCGTGATGGAATAGAGCCCCACATTGTCGAGGCCCCATTCCCAACTCCATGTTCCGGCGTAGAAGAATCGGATTTGGACCTGTTTTTGGCCATCGGCCAGCGGTAGGCGGAATTTTTCAATTCGTTTGGACTCCCAATAATCGTCATTAACTCGCGGACTGAAGTAGGGGCCGAGCTGATCCCACTGGTCCTGTGGGACGCGGAGGAAGGCGCCGTAGTTCCCGCCGACTTGCTCTCCGGTATTCGGATCGGTGTAAACGGCCACATCGCCGTGTTGGGTGGTAAGCGTGGCGATCGGATCGACTTCTCCTTCCGGAGTCTT
>CAZBKV010000399.1:1659-2738 GCA_964492575.1 uncultured Verrucomicrobiota bacterium
AATCGGGCTCCAGGTGGTCCAACCTGGGGGCAGGCTTCCTTCCGGCGTCGAGTCAAAGTCTTCGAACCAGATCGGCTCAGGAAGATGGATGGACAGGTAGGACATGATTTTGAATTTCCAGCTCACCTCACGAACCCCACCTTCTCGGGTCGGGTCGGCATAGGTGACCTTATACTCTTCGAGGCTTAAGGGATCGGGCAGCTGTTTGGGAGTGTAATGGATTCGGGTCTGGCCGTTTTGTTTAGGCTCGATGGTTGCCTCAGCGGTGACCTCTTGGCCGTTGCGGTAGAGGTGGAACGAGCTGGGATCAAAGGCCACGCTTTGATCCTGGATGAGGAGATGGACGCCCTCAGAAGGAGAGACGTTTTCGCTATCTGGAAGGGGAGCAATCCCCCGAATCGTAGGACCTAATTGGATGACCCCAGGGCGCAAGGCGCGATAACAAGCAATCCCCCCTTGGTCGTTGAGAAGGGTGCGGTTGTTTGGATCATTAGGATCGGCAGAGTACCAACTGACTTTGAAGGCGCCGCCGCCTTGTTCGTAGATGAGGCGGAAGGCATAGGTTCCGGCTTTGGTGATCGTAAAGGTGCAGATGGTATCTGCGGCAGCGCGGCCCCCATCATATTCTCCTAGTACGACCTCTTCGAATCGGTCGTAGACATTGCCTACGGTGAGTCGGAAACCATCGTCGCTGTTGATGATCATGGAGTAGGTTCCGGCTTGGAGGGGGATGAGGGTGAGGGCTTCCATGGCGATGTTGTCTGTATGTCCTTCGAGGCCTGGGATGCCGGGGAAGTAGTCGGCTCCATAATCGATGACTGCAAATTCATCATAGGTTCCATCGGGATTGAAAGCCCAGGTTAGGGTGTCAGCGATATTCTCATAGGGGTTCCCGGTGGTGGGATCGATCAGAAACCCGGCCAATTGGGCCTCGGCGCGGGCGATGGAGTCAGGAAGGGTTCCATTTTGGTTGGAAACCTGGACGACGCGGACCTTAAATCCAGGCTGGCTTGTATCCACAGCGTCCATCGGCAGGGCAAATTCCTCAGGAACCGTCACCTGCCCAAGGACACCGGCTG
>CAZBKV010000400.1:0-2738 GCA_964492575.1 uncultured Verrucomicrobiota bacterium
GACTACCAATGGTGTTCCCAGCGCTGTCTTTGATAATGTCGCGACGTCGAATATCAATCCGGACGCTAGCGTAAAACTTTAAGGCTTTCCCACCGGGGGTGGTTTCCGGATTTCCGAACATAATCCCGACCTTCTCCCGAATTTGGTTCGTGAAGATGCAAGCGGTTCGAGCCTTAGCCAGTACACCGGCCAGTTTCCGCAGAGCTTGACTCATCAACCGCGCCTGCATGCCCATCGTGGCCATGCCCATCTCGCCTTCTAACTCGGCCTTCGGAACCAACGCGGCAACCGAGTCCACAACAATCACGTCCAGGGCATTCGATCGCGCTAAGGTTTCGCAGATGGTCAAAGCTTCTTCTCCGCTATCGGGTTGGGAAACCAAAAGATCGTCAAGATTCACTCCCAACCGTTTCGCATAAGCCGGATCTAAGGCATGTTCTGCGTCGATAAACGCGGCCAGCCCTCCAGCCTTTTGGGCATTGGCAATCACATGGAGGACCACGGTGGTTTTCCCAGAGGATTCCGGGCCATAGATCTCTACAATTCGACCTCTCGGAATCCCACCAACGCCTAAAGCCAGGTCTAAAGAAAGAGCTCCTGTAGGGATCACCTCAATTTGCGTCTGGGCACGAGCATCGCCCATTCGCATGATGCTCCCCTCGCCGAATGTCTTTGTAATGGTCGAAATGGCCGCTTCCAGATTTCGGGTTCGTTGCGGATCCATTTTCGAACCGGCGTTATTAGTTTGCGCTTCCGTCGCACGCGTTGCGTTCTTTGCTTTGTGACTGCTTCGTGATGCCATGGAGATCTACCGCTTTGATCTGTTTTCTTCTACCCAATGAAAAGTTTTCCTCCAATCTCCAAATAAAACTCAGGATAAGGATAGTTTCAAACCCACATTCAACCTCGGAGGATGAATCATTTTTGTTCTGCCTCGATCTCTTCGATTAAGCTCTTTAAATAGGCATAGGAACGCTCCGCTTGTTCTACCGTTCCACATTCCACCGAAAGAACAATATCTCGCGGAGTCTGCTTGCGGATAATCCGGATCACCTTCGCCCAATCAATGACCCCATCCCCACAGGCACAACCGACAGGTGTGCCGGTAACCTTCCCCCGTTCCTGACTGCTTTGTTGGATCGAAATATCTTTGGCATGAAGGTGAACCAGACGTTTGGCCACACGCCGTAGCCAGCGGATCGGATCCTGACCGGCAATGTAGGCATTTCCGGTGTCGAAATTGATCCCGATATTCGGGCTTTTAACCAGGTTAGCAATGCGTTTTAACCCTTCAGGCGTACGACTATACTGCTGGTGACATTCCAAACCAATAAGAATCCCGCGGGGCTCTGCGACGCGAACGGCTTCCATCAACGAGTAGCGGATCAGAACAAAGTCTTCCTCTTCAGTGGTCCAAGGCTGTTTCGGCCCTTCATCCGTGTTGACCACAGGTGCACCACATTCAGCGGCAAATCGGATCGCCTGCTTGAGATAATCGACGCTGATATCTGGCTTCGTGAGGGGGGCATGCGCCGAAAGGCCAGAGAGTTTGACCCCGTACTTCTCACAGGTCCGTCGAATGCGGAGTGGGTCGTCCAGCATGGAGACACTGTGGAAGTACCCGGCCTCGCTTAGGAGTTCCCGGCCCCAGTGAACCATCGGCTCTACGTATTCGTATCCAATTTGTGCGGCTTTCGCCACTCCCCACTCAAAGGATTTATCGGCGTGCCGGACAAATTCCAGATTGATTCCAAGATAAATATTTCCCATAGGCCTGTCCTCTTCTTACAGGCTAGAAAGAGAAGCAAAGAAAAAGCAAGCCATTTTTTCGAAAAGAACTTCTCCCCCACAGACAGTTCCTGCTGAATCCCTTTTGTGGCCCCCCACAGCCGGTTTGGCCCCAGCCCAAAATGGATCAGTAGAGGGGGAACGTCTCGGCTCCAAACGACAAAACTTAGTTTCCGAACCTTTGAGCCATGGAAATTTTTAATCTGCTCTTTAAAAGGAATCATTTCCTATCTATGCGCCTAGATGAAAATGGCGATTTCTTTGTCAATCCAGTATTTACCTTATTCAATGAACATAGGCCTGGATGGAGTTGAAAAGCAAAGGATAGATCAAAGCAATTTGCTTGGCTAAAACCGGAAGGGAGATGGCTTTCTGAGTCTTATCTTTACTTTATGAAACTTCATAGACCGATCGATGAAAAGGCCGGCTTGCTTAAGGAGTAGCTAAACAGCTTGGGAGTCTCTTGGGAAACCCTTATCCGAGAGGATCTCATTCGGATTGAGGGGAGAAAGTTGAAAGGGAAGTAAACTTGATTGAAAGTTTATAGCATGGGTTTGGGACAAAGAAATTTAAAGCGGGAACAGGGGTTCCCTATCCCCGGGAACAACAAATAAAGGTTGAATCGAAAAATCTATGGCGTCCGTCAAACTTTTGCACCCAAAGGTGAGAAAGGTAGGTAAGGCAGCTTGTGCTCAAGCCGCCGCAAAAGGGAGGGTCGGCTTATAGCCGGACCGCAAAAATGGGAGGGACCGCTTATAGCGGGTCCGTCAAATGGGCCAGCCAGAGGTTACCCTTCCCCAATCGAAATTTCTGCGGACCGGCCGGAGGTCGTCCCTCCCATTCGGCACGTTGGGGACAGCGCGCCCTACCACAACATGGCTTTCGGATGCCAAGGAAAAGGTAGGGTGGTTTGTCTCAAGCCGCCGCATGAAATTTTTTTCCTTCTATCC
>CAZBKV010000401.1:0-1221 GCA_964492575.1 uncultured Verrucomicrobiota bacterium
TTGTAGAGCTTGTCTGAAAAGAGCATCCGTCCGTTTTTTATCTCGGCATGTTGAGGACAACGCACCCTGCCGCAACATGGTTTTCGGAGGCCAGGCAATTGCAAAAAGAGGCGAATCTCTTTGAGGGCCCATCGAACCGGAAGAATCTTTTGGGGAGGAGAAAAGAAATGAGAAGCAGCCCAGGAACGAGGAGATGGGCGTTTGGATTTGACATAGAAGCCACCGTCTAACGACGGTAGCTCCGTGGCCGTTTATGTTTTCCGCGAGCCTAGTGGGTAGAATCAGCATTATCTTTCTTACCGCGTTTCTCATCCTTCGCCTTCTTGGGAGGGGCGTTGGTTTGAGAGTGGGTACCGACCTTGGAAGTGAGGTGCGATTCTACATTGGTCTTCGCGAGGGCCACTTTGTTCGTTCTGGAAGTAGTGGCTGTCGGAGTCGGAAGACCGGACACCTGGTTTGTCTTTGCCGGAACGCTCACCCAAGGAATCGACGGAAGAGCCGACGTTCCTCTTTGGCCTTCAAGAGGCTTGGTTAAGAAGAACCGGTCTACGATACGACCCATCGGATCATACGCCCGATATTCCAATCGCGTGGCTCGATCCTGTAATCGAATCACCTGAATCGTGGGAACTCCCTTTAACTCCTTTGCTGCATAGGGTTGGGGCTGTAACGTCCCAGCCTGTGCTCCTGCCGTTGCCGTGATGTAGATTGTTCCACTCCCGGTCACAACCGGGAACGTCCGCACCGGTCGGCCTCCTCGAATCGGCCAGGTCCGCAGATAGATAGGGTCATGGCCACTGAGGACTAGGTCCACCCGGTAGCGATCGATGATCGGTCCCCATTCCCGACGTTGGATCCATGTCCACTGCGTCACCCGTCCAGGAAAGAGGGAATGGTGCATCACTACCACCTTCCACCGTGCATCGCTCCCACTCAACACCTCTTCCAACCAGGCCGATTGGGTTAGGGGATCCAAGTTGGAGTCCAAAACCACCAGCAACAGATCCCCAATCCGAAGGGAATACGACCGTTTGGGCTCAATATCTGGGGCCCCATTCTTCGGTAAGGCAAAAAGGTCCAAATACCACGTGGGATGGCCGTATTGGCATTCCCGATCCCCAATGGCCGGTACCAGAAAATGCCGACTAAAATATCCATTCGAAGCCTGAAACACCGCATCCCACTGCTCCCGTTGATTTCCTTGTGCCACCAAGTTGCCCG
>CAZBKV010000401.1:1231-2736 GCA_964492575.1 uncultured Verrucomicrobiota bacterium
ACAAAACAGGGCCTCCGGCGCTACCTGCTCCGCCAGATGAATCAATCGGGTGAAGACCGGCAGCCCCCCTTCCACGCTCCCCAAAAAGACAAACGTCAGATCCCCTTCCTTCGAAGGGGCTGTACGAAATTGCATCGGTCCGGTCCATCCGCGTGGACTCCCCACCCAGTACCGATAGACCGTCCCTGGAGGCAGATTTGTCAACTCCACCTCATGTCGCCGCACCACCGGATCATTCGCCAAGCCCGGATCCGGCCATTCCTCGGTCCGGGCCTGAATCCAAAGATTGGATGAACCTGTCTGGGGAAGGTCCCGATGTTCGAGGGAACCCTCCCGAAGCGGTTGCAAGACCAACCAATTGGTCCGGGACCATTCGGAGGTAAACCACTGGACCGTCGCCCCTGAAGCCTTCCCATTCGACCAGGTCAAAACCACCGACCCCGGACGAACGGTATAAGGAAACGGTGTGATCCGAAGCGGATTGGACAAACGGCTCGCGTTACGTAATCCATTCGGGATTTGGAGCAATGTCAGATGGGTCAACGCCGGCGGGACAGCCCGAATCAAAAGATTCGCATCCAGATACGAAGCTACTCCGGAGGCAAACTCCACCCCACGCATGAAAGGCGGTTGGATAGGATAGCATTCGACCGGTGTCCCAGGTTCCAGGGAGCGGAGGATGATAAGATAATGAAGCCCGATCCCATGCCAACCGGAAATGCCCAAACCGATTTCCCCCGCCGGGAAATCTTTGGCCCATACAACGCGCCTTGCCGTTCCATCATTCCAGACCAACCCCGTCGGTCGAAACCCCCGTTCCCAAACCCAAAACGGCGGACGACCTTCCCGCGTGTCAAACGCTAAGAAGACTCGAACCGGTACATTCACGCGAAATCGAATAACCCCCTCTGCCAAAATTTTCCGTTCCTCCGGCCGTAAAACCCGCAAGATCGCAGCCTCCGTCGCCTGATACCGCCGTTGTTGAACCAGGCGTTGCACCGCCCGCGCTACCACCGTCCGCACCCGAATCGATCCTTGGTCTCCGGTCCCGACCGGAAACCGTCCTCCTTCCAACACAAGCGAAGGACCTGAAACCGCAGCCAACCCACAAAGCCCGCAAACGACCCCCACGACCACCAGCCAACCGCTCCGTTTCCCGAACGAGCGGACTTCACAACGTTCTCCCTGATCATACCCATCCATACCCACTTTTTATTTTACCATGCCGGAAGGCTCTAAAGCACATCCGAAAATCGGCCGGGTCGTTTGAAGGGAAGGTTTTTGAGGAGAGAAACCATTGGATGAAGGGCATAATCGCAGCGGATGGGAGGATAGGGAAAAAGAATTTTTTGCGGCGGCTTGAGACAAGCCGCCCACATACCCCTGGGCGTTTGAAAGCGGAATGGAAAGGTAGGCGCGCTGTCCTCAGCGCGCCATGGCCCCCATTTGCGGTAGGGCGCGCTGTCCCCAGCGCGCCGAGATACAAAAAATGGACGGATGCTTTT
>CAZBKV010000402.1:0-810 GCA_964492575.1 uncultured Verrucomicrobiota bacterium
CCAGGACAGCTACCGTCCACCAAGCCGAGTCCGTTCCGGCTCGGCTGATGGCCGAGTGGACCCGCCGGACCCGTCGAGCCGGAACGGACTCGGCTTGGTGGACGGTAGCTGTCCTGGGGCTGGAAGCCTTGTTGGCGGCTCGATGGGTGGTGCCGTTGGAGTGTGCGGCTTGGGAATTAGGACGGGTCGGCCAAGCCACAGAGCAGGGGAAAGCCCTGGCCGAAGCCCTCTGGTGGGCAGGCTGGCTCTGGCTCGGAATCGGCATGCTCCGGCGATGGAGTCGGCCGGAAGGATTGTTTGAACGACACTTTCGAGTCTCGTCAGAGTCTCTCCAACTTCTCCGGAAGGTCCTTCCGCGGGCAGGTGGATTCATCGCCGGAACGACGTTTTTGGTCATATTCTGGGAAGGGCTTCCTTATCTGGCGTTTCGGCTTTCCATCGGACGGTTCTGTTTCCTTGCGGCCATGGCGGTGGGAGGATGGCTCGTGTGGCGGTTGGGTTCTCCTGCTTCTGGGCTTCTGGCCGGACGATTTCGCACGCGACCGGAAAGTTGGGGTTACCGGTTGCGTCATGTGTGGTTTGGGGCGTTGGTATTGATTCCCCTTGGGTTTGCAGGGCTTAGCCTGGTCGGCTACCACTATACGGCATTGGTCTTAACGCGATGTGTTGTGGAGTCGGTGTGGATGCTGGTCGGGATATGGATGATCTATGCCATGGGAATGCGATGGATTCGGGTTTGGCAACGTCGTTTGGCCTGGCGAAAGGCCTTGGAACGCCACCGGGAACGTGAGAAAGAAAGCCCTCCACCAG
>CAZBKV010000402.1:820-2734 GCA_964492575.1 uncultured Verrucomicrobiota bacterium
CAGACGCTTCTGCGGAATCGACAGAAACAACCCCGATGGAAGGTCTCCCGCAGGTGGAAGAACCGGAGATGACCCTTACGGATATGGGACGGCAAGCCCAGCAATTTCTTGTCTTGCTTGTATGGATTGGGGGGCTGCTTGGGCTATGGTGGATTTGGAGTAGTGTCCTGCCAGCCTTAGGATATTTGGATCGAATTCAGCTTTGGCATGTGAGCGAGACGGTAGGAGGCCAGACCTTGGCCAAGCCAATCACCCTGCTTCGGCTCTTGAGTGCCTTGGTGACCCTGGGGACGACATGGATTGTTTCCCGAAACTTACCCGGTCTGGCCGAGCTTTTTGTCCTTCAACACCTTCCCCTTCAACCCGGTAGCCGATATGCCATCAAGACGATCTCGCAATACATCATTGTGCTGATTGGGCTGATCGTGGTGAGCAATCTGCTGGGGGTCAACTGGTCACAGCTGGGTTGGATCGTAGCGGCCATGAGCGTGGGGTTAGGATTTGGATTGCAGGAGGTGGTGGCGAATTTTGTCTCCGGCCTGTTGCTTCTTTTGGAACGGCCGATCCGAGTGGGAGATATTGTGACGGTAGGAGATGTCACCGGGATGGTCCATCGGATTCAAATCCGGGCCACTACGATTGTGAATTGGGATCGGCAAGAGTTGATCATTCCGAACAAAGAATTCATCACCGGTCGGGTCTTAAACTGGACCTTATCCAATACGATCAACCGCATCGTGATCATTGTAGGGGTGGCTTATGGGAGTGATACCGAGCGGGCTTCTCGACTGCTTTTGGAGATCGCAAAGGCTCACCCGGAGATCTTGGAAGATCCGGCTCCCAGTGTGACGTTTGAGGAATTTTTAGATAGCTCGCTTAAGCTAACCCTCCGCTGTTACCTGGGCAGTCTGGAAAAACGACTGAAGACCATCCATGAGCTTCACACCGAAATCCATCGACGTTTCCAGGAAGAAGGGATCGAGATCGCCTTTCCGCAGATGGACGTCCACGTGCGCGACATCGCCCCCCTTCTCTTCCGGCCGATTCGAAAAGAGAAAGACCAATCCTAAGAACGAAAAACGGACGGGTAAGAAAACAAAAACAGAAGAATCTGTACCCTATCCCCAAACCTTTTTAGTGGCAGTACTCCACTTTTTTCTCTGCATCTCACTACTATCTCTCTGTGATGAAAGCCGGCAAAGGGAATCTTCGAACCGCAAAGGAGACCCGGAAACGGAAAGGACGAAGGGTTTTTCGTTGAGAAAAGCGAACCTTTTTGCATGGATCAACGTATCTTGATACGTTGATGAAAAAAGGAAAAGTAAGGCAGATAAAGATGGGGGAAGAGAAGAGAGGTCAGAATCCTGGAACGGATCTTCAACAGCTTCTGCAGCAACGGATCGTCGTCCTTGACGGGGCGATGGGGACGATGATCCAACATCTCCGCTTCGAAGAGTCGCACTATCGCGGCACACGGTTCGCCACCTGGTCGCAACCCCTCCGCGGCAACAACGACATCCTCAACCTTACTCAACCGGAGGCCATTGAGCAGATTCATCTGGCCTACCTGGAAGCCGGGGCCGACATCATCGAAACGAACACCTTCAACGCCAACCGCCTCTCCCAAGCCGATTACGGGACCGAGCGGTTCGTGTACGAGATCAACCGGGCCGGGGCCCAGATCGCCCGTCGTGCCGTTGCCACTTACCTGCAAAATCATCCATTCCGCCCGATCTGGGTTGCCGGATCGATGGGCCCCACCAACCGTACCGCCAGTCTCTCGCCCAACGTCAATAACCCGGCCTACCGAGCGGTCACGTTCGACGACTTGGTGGAAGCCTACCTCGAACAAGCCCGTGGGTTGTGGGACGGCGGGGTGGATTTGTTCCTGGTGGAGACGATCTTCGACACCCT
>CAZBKV010000403.1:0-2292 GCA_964492575.1 uncultured Verrucomicrobiota bacterium
GGTCGGAGCGCATCGAGCGGCGGTCGAGAGTTACCCTTTTTGTACCATCGAGCCGAACGTCGGTGTCGTGACCGTACCGGATCCGCGGGTCGATCAGCTCGCACAGGTCGTCGGAGTCGGACGAAAGGTTTACGGCGTCATTGAGTTTGTCGATATTGCCGGACTGATTGAAGGGGCCTCCAAAGGGGAAGGATTGGGTAATCGGTTTTTGTCCCACGTGCGGGAGGTGGACGCGTTAGTGCATGTGGTGCGGTGTTTTGAGGATCCGGACGTGCCGCATGTGCCGGGAGCGGTGGATCCGGTCCGCGACGTGGAGATCATCCAGACGGAGCTGATTCTGGCGGATCTAGAAAGTGTCGATCGACAGTTGGAACGAGCACGAAAGGAGGCACGGCGCCGCACTCCGGAAGCCCTTCGCACCGTGGAGTTGCTGGAGCAGATTCGGGAGACGCTGGATCAAGGACGGCCGGCCTCGGTGTTGTCCTGGCCTGAGGAAGATGCGCGACGGGTCCGATCGTTTTTCTTGCTCACAAGCAAACCTCAGATCTTTGTCGCGAATGTCGGGGAGTCGGATTTAGAGAGGACCGAGGAATTGGAAGCGGTCCGCCGGTTAAAGGCGTATGCGGAGCCGCTCGGGATTCCGGTCGTCGTCCTTTCGGCAGGGCTGGAGGAACAGTTGGTGGATCTTAGCCCGGAAGAAGCCGCCGAATATCTCTCCGCTTCGGGAGTGAAAGAGCGAGGGACAGACGATCTCATCCGGGCAACCTGTACGTTGCTGGGGCAAATCACGTTCTTCACGTTCAACGAAGAAGAAGTGCGAGCGTGGCTGATCCGAGCCGGAACCCATGCAGCCGAAGCAGCCGGGAAGATTCATACGGATATGGAGAAGGGATTTATTCGGGCGGAGGTTGTGCCATGGGATGCTTTGGTAGAAGCCGGTTCGGTTTCCGCTGCTCGTGCTGCGGGGCATTATCGGGTGGAAGGGCGGGATTATATTGTTCAGGACGGGGATGTCATTTTGATTCATTTCCGGGATTGAAGATCCATAGTCTTACGATTGGAGAAAAGCGTTGGTCTTTTAAGAAGCATAACTTGTCGAAGGGATAAGATACAGATAGGGGAAATCACTAGTCCTATAAGAATGAATGTTAAGGTTGTTAGTCCAATTCTTTTGCGTTCATACGCAACCTGAGTTTTTCGTAGGTTTGTTAGAAAGTCTATAAAAAGATCCGAGGATCGTAGCTCTTTCATCGTTAGCCATCGATTAGTTGTATAGTAAATAGGTTTAGCGAAATGCCATATTTCTCGTTTGATTTCTTGGAACAAACGTCGATCCTCGATTTGGATTTTATCTTTGGCTGAAATAAAATCCTGAGAATGAATCTTTTTTGGAAAAAACACGTTGGTTACCTCCACGTGTGCTTGCACGAGGGGATTTTCTTCTTGTATATGCCAAATTCTGAATATAATGTATTTAGGATAGCATTGGTTTCGCGCTACTGCCCACTTTTCTACCGTTAATTCAGCAAGCTTGGGTAACTTTCCAAAGCTTGCGATCCAACCTTCCACTGGGTAGAAAATCCTTTCACTCGGTTGGTATACATACCCAAAAAGTTCAAGACGGTTTGGGATATCTAATGGTGGCTTTGCTTTGGGGACACCTACCCGTACTGCATAGTAGACGCCGTCTGTAAAGAGGACGCCTCGTCGATTTTGAACGCTAAGCCGTCCATACTCCACCTGACCCAGCTTATTAAGCGAAATTTCCAACAACTTCTCTACCCAAGGAGGGGTCGCGTGGATAGTAAAATCCCGGAAATAACTTCCTGCACAAAAGCTCCCCCACAACGGAATCAGCTCTAGAGGAAGGGGTAAAACTTCGGCTTGAAGCAATCCTAAGGATTGGCTTTTTACTGTTTTTCCGAAAGGTTTTTTTCGCCATAGAATTCTCAAGTTATTTCCATCCCAATCAGCAACGATTTTTTCAACCATTCGATGTCTATCTTCTTGTAAGACTTCCACCTGAATTAACCAAACGGTTTTGTCTACTAGTACTCTAAATTGTTCATACCAATATCTTCCTTTTACGTCTGGACCTTTTGTCTCAAACTGCACTCGTCCCTCCAAACCAATTGTGCTACCTAGCACAATCTGCGTAATAAAGCAGAGCCAAAACTGAAGAACCCATAGATTCCAACTTGTAAATAAAGGAAATCGCCTTGTTTTTATGTATGATTTAATTTCGTACCGCATTTTTATGCGTTTTGAGAGATACTTTTATTTGCACTTTTC
>CAZBKV010000403.1:2302-2723 GCA_964492575.1 uncultured Verrucomicrobiota bacterium
AGATTCCGATAGGTAATATAATAAATGCAATGATTAATCCTTGAAATAGACGTCTTAATTGGGCTCTCTGCGCTCGAGCCCGTTCCTTTGCTACATTTTGTAAAAATTGTTTATATGTTGGAAGCTGTTTTACTTCTTCCATGCTCAGCCAACGGTTAGTGATATAAAAAATATGCCAAGCCCATTTCTTAACAATCGGATCGGAGCCTTGGCAAAAACGCTTATCTGCAAAAGCCGTCTTGATTCCTTTCAAATCCGGAAAAGGGGAGAAACCTTTAGTTGTAACGATCATATTGGTTGCCAGGACGATCACTTCAGTTAACATTTTCCCATTCCGAATCAACCATGTCCGCATTCGACTGCGTTTAGGATATTGGATCTTGCCCTTCTGCCCCCACTCATCTACCCAGAACTCCACGAT
>CAZBKV010000404.1:0-2717 GCA_964492575.1 uncultured Verrucomicrobiota bacterium
TTCAATCCGATCCACGTTGATGTGTCCCCAGGGACCGGACGCACGGTCTACGATTTCAATCCGGGCTTTCTGCCCCAAAAACTCCCGCACATCCCATGTTTCCGGTTCCAGTTGTTCCCGGTTCTTTCCGGTGGCTGACCGGACCACTTTGCCGTCGATCAAGAGGTTGATGCAGGTCTTGCCGGGATGCCGTCCTCCTCCGATGAGGAAGCTGATGTAAGGACGACGGATCACAAATTCCGGGGAAAGCAGGCGGCCTTGTGGGGCATCCCCGCCAAGGTAGGTATTGACCAAGCCATGCCCTTGGAATCCGTGGACGGGTTGTTGGTTGGGTAAGGTGCCACGGGCCGGTTTTTTCCCAAACGCCTGTCCTTCTACCGTCCAGCCGTCGTAGTCCGGTCCCTCAAAGTCCATGAAAACTTCAGGAGGCCGGGGCGGTTCCTTTTGTTCTTTCCACCGAGCCGAAAACCGAATGCCAAAACACCGCCGACCGAGGTTCTCCGGTGGAGTTTTCTGGATCCAACGGCCTTCGAATTGGATCCGATCTTTGTATCGGTCCCGGCTATAGAAACAGACGGCATTGGAAAGCCAGCCCACCAAACGGACGGTGACCGGAGACCGACTTGGATTTCGGATCTTCCAGCCCAGTAACACGGCCGGTAGAAACGAACTGTGGGCATCCAGCGGAATAAACGGAGAAAAAGCTTCCAGCTCGATGGCGACAGGGAAGTCTGTCCCCTCACTATACACAACCCGACCGATCGGATATTCTCCCCGAAAACGAATCTTGGGAAATCCGGTTCGATCCAAACGACGGCGGTAGGTCCCCGAACCGGTCTGAACCTCCACAGCAAACCCTTCCTCCACAGGATGTTCATAGAGGATTCTTCCGTGCCGGACTTTCCATTCGGGACGACGTCCCAGTCTCCAGTTCAGGGCGCCATAGCCGGTGTTGAAGTTTTGATTGAAGATGTCCCAGTAACCCAGTCGGCCGTCTCCCAACAGGTACACTTGACCGGCACAGATCCCGCCTACCGGCATTCCTACGGTATCCAACTGCACCCCGGTGAACCATTCCGGCTCTCCTTTTTCGAAGAGACGACGGATCCATTCTTTCGAGAGTCCTTTCTCGATGGGCACAAAATGGTCCGGGGCTAGCCGGATGGAACCGTCCCCGGCTAACAGGGTACGAACGGCCCTGGCCGAGGCCTGGAGGACGATGCTTCCTACGACCGCATGCTGGAGGAAACGTCGGCGTGTCATCCAGCTGGCCGGGGATTCAACGACAGATGCCCCAGAGTCGCTGTGCGAAGGCAATGAAATTGGGTTTTGCTTGGCCTGGTCTTTTCGCATCATGTTCGTCCTCCTTCTTTTGGGTTTTGCCGCGCTTAGTTTGGTAAAGAGAAGACGAGGTGGAAAGAAGATTTCCGACAAGCGCACCCCCAAGAGCGATCGAAGCGCAAAGAAGGGATCGGATTGCCTTCTCGTTACGGCCGTGAGTCTGTGGATGGATCCTTCGTTTTCCTTGGACCTACCTAAAAGCTCGGCATCAGTTAAATAACTCCCCTCGAATGAAAAAATTTCAGAAAGTAGAAATTTTTGGGAAGTAGGGCACGCTGTCCTCATCGTGCCGGAAGATGAAACAGACGATTTGCAGTGGTCTAGGGACAGGCCGCCTTACCTTTTTCTTGTCCCTGTGGGGGCAGAAATTTTGACAGATGCCGAAAGCCCTGTAGCTGCCGCACAATGATCCTTAGAATCTCCAAATAGGAAGGGTAGGGGGGCTTGTCTCCAGACCGCCGCAAATCTTCTTTCGACTCATTGAGGGTAGGCCTCTCCTTCTTTTTCTAGGCAAGCAGTGGTTTGGTGGAAGAATGTAGGGGCCGGCTGGACTTTGAGGGAGGGATTTGGTAACTCGAAGGGAACTTTAGGGAAAAGGAAGCTAAGACGGATTTCCTTTGCTGGAAAAATCGATACGGAGGAGACGAAAAAAGCCGAAGCCCAAACCAAATCGGAGAAGGAGGAGGAACAGACACTATGAGTAGTCTTTTGATCGTCGGGTCCACGGCTTTGGATACGATCCATACTCCCAAGGCAAGTCATGAGCGATTGTTGGGTGGCTCGGCCAATCATGCGGCCTTAGCAGCGGCCTTGTGGACGACGGTCCGGTTGGTCGGGATTGTGGGAACGGACTTCCCTAAGCGATACATCAGGTTGTTGGAGGGGAAGGGGATTGATCTGAGCGGGCTGCAGGTGGCCGAGGGTCCCACCTTTTTCTGGGAAGGGGAGTATGAGCAGGATATGAACCGGCGACGGACGTTGCGGACGGAGCTCGGCGTGTTTGAGCATTTTGAACCTCGTTTACCGGAGTCGTATCAGCAGACGCCATATGTCTTTCTGGCCAACATTGCCCCGAGTCTCCAACGACATGTCCTTCGGCAGATGAAGGGGCGGAAGTTTGTGGCAGCCGACACGATGGATCTTTGGTTGCGGACGGCGCGGGAGGAACTGCGTCGGTTGTTGCGGGAGATTGATTTATTGATTCTTAACGACAGTGAAGCGCGGGATTTGGCTGGGGAAGAGAATCTGTTTCGGGCGGCTCGAAAGATCCGACGGATGGGACCGGAATTTGTGATTGTGAAGAAAGGGGAGCATGGGTCTTTCCTGATGGGGCCGGAGGGGATCTTTTTGTGTCCGGCTTATCCGGTGGAGAGGGT
>CAZBKV010000405.1:0-2703 GCA_964492575.1 uncultured Verrucomicrobiota bacterium
ACCCCCACCACCGCAAATAAACCGGCCGAACCTGCCCCCATTTTCGCCCCACCCTCAGGTCCTCTAAGCAGACCCCTCGCTGTTGAAGTTCGGTCATAGGAAGATAACAACGGCCACGGCGTAAATCCTGTGGAAAATCTCGAAGGACATTTACCAGTTGAAGGCCCTGGCCGAAGTGGACGGCGTCTTGAAAAAACTGAGTCTCATCCAGCCGGGCCCTAGGAAACAAATGACGCCGGCAAATCCGGGTCCAAAATTCTCCCACACAGCCGGCCACTCGGTAGGTGTAGTCGATCAGATCGGCCTCGGTCTCCAGGGCTTGAGGAGGCTGCCGGTTCTCGAATCGTTCCAGATCCAGGCGTTGGCCGGAGAGGATGATGCGCAAGACCCACTGGATATCGGCTCGATCTTCCGGAGGCATTTGCGCCAGCCATTGGAGAAGATCGGGCCAACGGGCCAGCAGGGCTGCCTCAGCTCGATCGGTTTGATGTTGTTGGAAACGGTCCCAAAACGGCAGAGAGGAAGCCGGATCGGCCTGTGCAATGGCCTGCCCCATTCGGTCCAGGGTTTCCAGTCGGTCGGTTAGAGGCAGAAGGTCGGTGTCTGCAACCGAATCGGTGGCACGGGCCAAAAGATAGGCCAGGCCAATCGGCCGACGCACCCTAACCGGAAGGATCCGTACCGTCAGGTAAAAGGATCGGGCGACTTTCCGAAGCAGATCCAGCCATTCCTTTTCCTGTTGGCGGTGCATGAGCCGATCGGGCTTTCAGGCCGAGTCGACCGATTCTGGCGAAAGGGCTTGAGAGAAGGCGCGGTCGGCCTCTTGGAGGGATTCTTTGGAACCAATATCGTACCAGATTCCCGGCACCTGCCAGGCATAGACCGGCATTCGCGTATAGAGCCATTGGATGAGCCGGCCGGGTTGGTCCGGGTTATTGCCTTCGGCAATGTAGCGGTCGACCCAGGAATGCATGGCTTGGGGATAATAGTAAAGGGCAATGGCGCACAAGGTGCTGGTAGGGGAGGAAGGTTTTTCTTCGAAATAAACAATCTGCCCCTGGTCATTCAGCCGAATTTCGTTGTATTTCTTAGCAAGCTCCAAGGAGCCCACATCATAGACCCCTACGGCGACGGCCTTTCGTTCCTGGGCAAAGGCGGCAAAGCCTTCCAGCGTCTGGCTGAAAAGATTGTCCCCGGCGACGACGATCAGATCGTGAGCCGGCTTGGCGGTCTGGAGGACAAAGTGGAGATCCCCAATGGCGCCCAGTTTATTGGAGTCGTCGGTAGAGCCGTCGTTGAGGATCTGGAAATCCCAGTTTGGATAGCGTCCCCTGGTCTCGCGAGCCCATTCTTCAAAGACCTGGGCAAATTTAGCATTGGTGACGACGTAGACATTGTGAACGGTCGGGATCGGCGAGAGGGCTCGGAGGACATGGTCAATCATCGGCTGTCCGCCGACTTTCAGCAAAGGTTTGGGCTGGTTCAGGGTGAGGGGATACAGTCGCGTTGCGTATCCCGCAGCCAAGATGAGGAGGTCGACAGGCTGTTCGATGTTCGACTGAGCTTCTAACGTTTCTTGTCCCATTTTTCTTTCCTCCAGAATAGAATTTTGAGTTTGAGTTCAGTGGCCGGTTCGAACTCCAGAATGGGTCATTGGACCCAAAATCCCTTTATGACGTATAGATTTCTAACTCCGGAGCAATACTTTGAAGCAAAAGCTGGGCGCGTTCTAAAATCTCCCCGCTGTCCTCACAACGAAGAGCAAATTCTGCCAGGGCCTTTGCTTCGGACATCGGACAGTTGCGGATTACGTATTTGACCTGCGGGACCAAGCGCGGAGAGACACTCAATTCATCCGCCCCTAAGCCAAGCAACAAAGGAACAAGGACAGGATCTCCAGCTGCTTCCCCACAGACGCCGACCCAGATCCCGTTTCGATGCGCAGCTTGGATCGCTCCATGCATCAGACGAATTACCGCCGGATGGGTCGGCTTATACAGATGGGCGATTCGCGGATTGGTCCGGTCTACTGCTAAGGTGTATTGAATCAGATCGTTGGTGCCGATGCTAAAAAAGCTGCTGTGTTGGGCCAGACCTTCGGCTTGGAGTGCGGCAGAGGGGATTTCAATCATCACTCCAATTTCAATATCTGCTCGGAAAGGAATCCCCTCGGCCTTGAGCTCTGCCTTGCATTCCTGGACAAAATTGTTGGCTTGGGTCAGTTCGGTCAAATCAGAGACCATCGGATACATCATCTTGACGTTGCCGACCGATCCGGCCCGCAGGATGGCTCGCACTTGATTCCGAAAGATCTCCCGTTCTTGCAAGCAGATTCGAATCGCCCGCCAGCCTAAGAAGGGATTGCGCTCCGGAGGGATATCCCGAAAAGCAATCATCTTATCTCCACCGATATCCAGCGTTCGAATGATGACCGGCTGGGGATACAGTCGGCGAGCGACCTCCGCATAGGCTTGGTATTGTTCTTCTTCGTCCGGCAAGGAATGACGCCCCAGAAAGAGGTACTCAGTCCGGAACAACCCGACTCCTTCAGCACCGTATTGGAGCACAAGATCCACTTCTTTAGGGCTTTCAATGTTGGCAGAAAGGATGATCCGGTGGCCGTCCGGCGTGACTGCAGGAAGGTCTTTGAGTTGTTCAAACCGATCTTCTAACGCATGCCATTTGCGTTGAACTGTGATGTAT
>CAZBKV010000406.1:0-2383 GCA_964492575.1 uncultured Verrucomicrobiota bacterium
ATTGTATGTGACGGGGATGATTGGGCTGACGTTTCTGCGATGGTTGGAGGGACTGTTTCGACGGGAGGCTCGTCCAGAGTGGTTGTTGTTTATTTCGTTTTTAGGGTTGATCTGTGTGGGAACGTTGTTGTTGCTCTTGCCGGCGGCCACAGCCCGCGCGGGGACTTCTCTCAGCGTCGTGGATGCCTTGTTTACGGCGACCAGTGCGGCCTGTGTGACGGGGTTGACGGTGGTGGATATTGCGAAGGAGCTTTCGCCGTTGGGTTTGGGGATTGTGTTTTTTCTGATTCAGGTCGGCGGGCTGGGGATCATGACCTTTGTAGCGTTTTTGAGCGTGATGTCGCGGGAGGAATTGCCGTTGTTGCAGGTGGTTTCGCTGAAGTCGTTGTTGGGGGCACGGAGTTATGGGGATGTGCGGCGGCAGATTTTGGCGATTGTCGTCGTGACGGTTGTGGTAGAGGCGATTGGGGCAGGTATTTTGGCGATGGCTTATGACGGTCCTGGAGGGTTGGGGCATCGGTTGGCGTGGGGTGGATTTCATGCTGTTTCGGCATTTTGTAATGCCGGGCTTTCGTGGCAGGCGGACAGTTTCGGTGGATTTGTGCACCGGCCGGTCGTGCTTTTGACGATTGCCGGATTGGTGATTGTAGGGGGATTAGGATTTGTGGTGGTGCCAGATTTGATTCGGGTTGGGTGGCACAAGGTGCGGCCCAATAACGACCGAATGAATCTGAGTCGATGGCGTTCTGGCCGACCGTTGGTCCGGCTATCTCTTCAGACGCGGATTTCGCTTTGGGTCACGGCGGTTTTGTTAGGGATTGGGACCGTGGGGTTTTGGATTCTGGAACGGAACGGAGGGTTAAAGGAGTTGTCGTTCGGGACCCAGTGGTTGGTTTCGTTTTTTCAAGCTGTGGTTCCTCGAACGGCTGGGTTTACTGTAGTGGACATCGGGACGGTTCATCCGGCGACGTGGGTTCTACTGATTATTCTAATGGCAGTGGGGGCTTGTCCGGTTTCCACCGGTGGAGGGATGAAGACGGTGACGTTGGGAGTATTGATTCTGACGGTGCGAGCTTGGGTTCGAGGTCGAGAACGGGTGGAGGCCTTTGGACGGACGATTCCGCAGAAAGTGGTTTATGCCGCCTCGGCCATGCTGTTTTTGTATGTTATGGTAGTGGCGGTGGCGACTTTTTTGGTGGCGGGCTTTGATCCGCAACTGGGAGCGGATCGGATTCTTTTTGAGGTGGTTTCGGCGTTAAGCACAGTGGGGCTGAGTACAGGGATTACGCCCCAGCTTTCCGTGGCGTCGAAGTTGGTCCTCATTTTGACCATGTTCATCGGTCGGGTAGGGCCGATTTCGGTTGTACTGGCGGTGATGAAGCGTGGTCGAGAAGTGGAGTATGAGTTTGCCGAAGAAGAAATGATCATCGGGTAAGGGGAAGGACGAGAGTTTTTCGAAGAGGAGGAGATCATGCGGTGTGCTGTTGTTGGATTAGGGGAGTTTGGTCGGGCTATGGCCGTTGGGTTGGCCCGGTATGGGTTTGAAGTGCTGGCGATTGACCGGGATAAGGCCCGCATCAATCGGATCAAAGACGAGGTAGCGCTGGCGGTCTGCGTCGATTCGATGGATGAAAATGCGTTGCGAGAATTAGGGGTGGCCCAGATGGATCTACTGGTCGCGGGGATTGGGGAGAACTTTGAGGCGCAGGTGCTGGTGGTGGTCTATGCCCGGCGGCTGGGGGTAAAACGAATTGTCGCCCGAGCCACTTCCCCGGCCCATATGCAGGTGTTAAAAGCGGTGGGGGCTGATGAAGTGTTTAATCCTGAGGAAGAAGCGGCTCAGCGGGTGGTGCAACGGATTGTGTTGGGGAATTTGGAGAAGTTTTTTGATTTAGCGGATGGTTTCAGTTTGATTGAAGTGAAGGCATCGAAGCGTTTGGCTGGGAAGACCCTGCGGGCATTGGCCTTGCGGAACCGCTATCGCATCAATGTGGTCGGGATCCATAAGATGCGTCCTTCCAAGGAAGGGGAACAACCGATCGAGATCTTTGATCCGGTTCCCGGGCCGGATGAGATCATTCAAGAAGGGGATCGATTGACGATTGTGGGGAGTGTTTTGGATCTGGCGCGGTTTATGGGGGATTACGGACTGGAGAAGAAGGAGCCGGTGGAATAAACGAGGTCTTGGCATCGGTTCAATTCTTGCTCTTGAAGGGATTCCCAAGGGAGGAAAAGAAAAAGGAAGGAGCATTTGGCCTCCGATTTTGTGCTTCTTTTATTTTTTCCGGCGCGATAGAGACATCGCGCCCTACCTTTCCATCGTCTTTCGAATGTCCATTGGCAAGGTAGGGCGGTTTGTCCTCAAACCGCCGCCGGAAAATCC
>CAZBKV010000406.1:2393-2703 GCA_964492575.1 uncultured Verrucomicrobiota bacterium
TCATTTCCCCCTTTCCCTCGGCGCGCTGAGGACAGCGCGCCCTACCGCATATGACCTTCCGTACGCCCTTTGGAGGTAGGGCAGTTTGTCCTCAAGCCGCCGCATCATTCAATCTTTTCCTCCACTGGGACCACGCCTTCTACTCGTGGATTTCTTTTTCCTTCGGTGAAGAGGCTTCTGTCTCCGGTAGTAGTCCGGCTTTTGCGGCCAAGTCGTAGGTAAGCCAGAGGCGGGTAGGGAGACGAAGGGCCTGGCGACGTTGAATCAGCTCCCCAAGCGGGGTAGCTGGAACCGGATCCAGGGAACGACG
>CAZBKV010000407.1:0-2695 GCA_964492575.1 uncultured Verrucomicrobiota bacterium
CTACATGGGGAAATGTAAGTGGGATTGATCGCGCTGATGGAGTGATGTGGATCAAACCTTCTGGGGTTCCTTATGATCAATTAACCCCAGAAAAAATCGTCCCTGTTTCATTAGAAACCGGAGAGCCTTTACAAAAGGATTGGCGTCCCAGCTCTGACACTCCTACTCATTTAGAACTTTATCGAAACTGGCCTCAAATTGGAGGAATCGTTCATACACACAGTCTTTATGCAACTGCCTGGGCTCAGGCCGGAAAGTCGATCCCATGTCTTGGGACCACCCATGCGGATGACTTTTTCGGGGCGATTCCTTGTACTCGTCGACTCAATCCACAAGAGGTGGATCAAAACTATGAACAAAACACTGGTAAAGTAATCGTAGAAACATTTTCCGACTTAAAACTGGATCCATTACAACGGCCTGGAATCCTGGTCAATGGACATGGGCCTTTTAGTTGGGGAAAAGATCCTCATGAGGCCGTCCATAAAGCCATTGTTTTAGAATATATCGCCAAAATGGCCTTTCTTACGTTACATATCAATAAAGAAACTTCTCCCCTGGAGGAGTATTTATTACAGAAACATTTTCTTCGGAAGCATGGGCCGGATGCGTATTATGGCCAGGTAAATAATTAACTGACAAACCTGTTTAAACTGATAAAGGAGAAAAGGAGTTATGAGGGAGATGAACAATCTCTTGTTAGCTTCTGGGGTAGCGGGTAGTGCTCTTGGCACACTGGATTGGATTGTCCTGATCGGATACTTTGCTATTTTGTTTGGTTTAGCATGGTGGGTTATCTTAAAAAATAAGGATACTGCCGATGACTATTTCCTAGCCGGCAGAAACCTAGGTTGGCTGATTATTGGGGCATCCATTTTCGCTTCCAACATCGGTTCCGAACACCTCGTCGGTCTAGCTGGTTCTGGGGCCACCGATGGAGTTGCGATGGCCCATTATGAGCTTCATGCATGGTGCCTCCTTGTGCTGGCATGGATCTTTGTTCCTTTCTATATGCGTTCCCGCGTTTTCACGATGCCGGAGTTTTTGGAAAAACGATTTACCCCTACGGCGCGCTGGGTCCTTTCAATAATTTCCCTGGTAGCCTATATATTAACCAAGATTGCTGTAGGAATCTTTGCCGGCGGAATCGTTTTTAGTGTTTTGCTCCCGGAGATGCGAATCGGTCCTCTTGATAGTTTTTGGGTAGGTTCTATTTTAGTGATTGTTTTGACAGGAATTTATACCATCTTGGGCGGGCTCCGAGCGGTAGCTTATACCGAGGCCTTGCAGACATTTGTCTTGATTATTGGATCTATTCTGGTGACAATTTTTGGATTAAAGGCCGTAGGTGGATGGAGCGAACTGCGACAAATCGCAGGATCGGATATGTTTAATCTGTGGAAACCGCTGATTCCGCCAGGTGTGGAAGGAACTTGGGCTCCTCTTCGTGAGATCGCTGCGAACGGAGAAATCAAGAAACTTGCATGGTATTTCAACGATAATTATCCATGGCTTGGAATGCTGTTTTGCGCCCCAATCATTGGTTTATGGTATTGGTGTACAGATCAGTATATTGTCCAACGCGTACTCGGGGCTCCCAGCGAAACAGAGGCACGACGAGGCAGTATTTTCGCTGGGGTTCTCAAACTTTTGCCGGTATTTATCTTTATTATCCCGGGCATCATTTGTTATGCCCTTGCTGTGAGTGGCAAGGTTCCTGCCCTCAAGGAGATCATGATCGATGAGCAAGGGCGGGTGATCCGCGATCAGGCTCAGAAGGCGTTCCCCTTACTTGTCCAGACGGTTCTTCCAATAGGAGTCCGAGGAATCGTCGTCGCGGGCTTATTGGCTGCTTTAATGAGTTCCTTGGCCGGTGTATTTAACGCTTCCGCTACATTGTTCACTATGGATTTTTATTCTAAGTTGCGTCCCAATGTCTCTCAGCATCAATTGGTCTGGATTGGTCGAATTGCGACTACCGTTATGGTAATTATTGGATTGATCTGGATCCCTGTCATCCGGCACGGCAAAGGCCTCTATGATTATTTGCAAGGTGTCCAAGCCTACCTAGCTCCTCCAATTTTCGTCGTTTTCTTCTTTGGGGTGTTCTTCAAGCGGTTAAATGGGCCTGGCTGTCTGGCCACTCTTCTTGTCGGTTTTCTGCTTGGCCTGTTTCGATTGGCTGTGGATACCCCGGTAAAACTCATTCCCGGATTTCAATATCCGGAAGGATCCTTCTTATGGATTGTCAATCATATTTATTTCCAATACTACAGCCTATTGATCTTTTTAATCTGCGTTGGGGTGATTTTCCTTGTAAGTTATCTTACCCCTCCTCCTCCGGAAGAACGACTTCGAGGACTTACCTTTGGCACGCTCACAGAAGAAGATCGGCGGGCTTCACGCGCCAGTTGGAATTGGCGTGATGTGGCAGCCTTGCTGCGTACTTATACTTCCGAGGATAAAATGGATCTTTGAAACGGGCAGTGTCACTTTTGTCCCTCATCCCTGCCTTTTAAGGGAATATAATAGCGAACGTAATCTACCACCATACGTACCTTTGTGGAGGATCGATCTCCATATCCGTTTTTGGGGATCCTCCCAGCCCAGCTTTTGTCCTGAACTTCTGAGCTGAAAATTATATACTCTGGGCGTCTGGACACCGGCTGTATCACCCAAGTGCATTGTCCATCAA
>CAZBKV010000408.1:0-2669 GCA_964492575.1 uncultured Verrucomicrobiota bacterium
TGGGCCCGGAACCACCCCCTGTTCCAAGGCCCCCCAAAGGAGGACCTTTGGGAGGCCTTGGAACAGGGGGTGGTTCCGGAGCCAGACCGATCGTTCCTCCAATCCTTCCTCGACCCGAAGAAACTTTCCGAAAAACTTCCCGATGAGGCACGGGCTTGGGCTCGGATTTGTTTGCAGGACTTGATCGCCCACCGGCAGGAAGCCCTGGTAATCGCCGGTCATGAATCGTCCTTGCTCCTCCATATCGTGGCCGGGCTTTTGAATCACTGGTTGGGAGCCGTTGGCCGAACGGTGGAAGCCCGGCGTATTCCAAAGCCTTCTCTTTTGCCAGGGGAGACCTTACGCGAAATGATTCTGGCCGGGGAAGTGCAGACCCTGGTTCTGATGGGAGTCAATCCAGCCTGGACGGCCCCGGCCGGATGGAATTGGAACGAGCTGGCCCGACGGGTGCCGGAGATCTGCCAACTTGCCCCGTATTTTGACGAGACGACCTCTACGGTCCAATGGTTCGTTCCGCAAGCCCATCCGTTGGAATGCTGGGGGGATGGCTGGACGGCAGATGGGACTTGGACGATTCAACAGCCGATGCTCCAGCCCCTGTTCCATGGGGTGAGCGAGTTGGAGTTTCTCCAGCGGATGACGGGAGCGGAGCAGGTAAAGGTCATGGAAACCGTTCAGCAGACGTTGGCTACTGTCAGCGGGACAGCGGGCAAGGTGGATGAGGTAGCATGGCGAGCCGCATTGCGGAATGGATTTTATGCCGGAAAAGAAAGTCAACCTGTGCCGGTCCGGTTTCAAACCCAAGCAGCGTTGCAGCGGCTGAAGCAAGAGGTTTCGGCATTCTTGCAACGTCAGGCCAGCCGTTGGGAATGGATCTTTCTGCGGGATCCACGGGTTCAGGATGGGACCTGGGCCAACAACGGCTGGCTGTTGGAATTACCAGATCCGGTCTGTCAATCTACATGGAGCAATGCGGTCTTCGCCTCTCCCCAAACCGCCTCAGCCTTGAACCTCCCGGTCCAGGAAGAGACAGATTCCGTCCAAGTTCCCCAGCTCCGGCTTCGGCTTCCCACCGGCGAATGGGTTCTCCCGGTCGTGGTGGTCGATGGGATGGCGGAGGGAACGCTCGCCACATGGTTGGGATGGGGCCGGGAACGAATCGGTCGGATCGGACAAGGACGTGGGGTCAACCTTTTCTCCGCACGGCCTAGTCTGACGACCTATCGCCTTGTGCCGGAGAAAATCGAACCTGCCGGGACCGGACTTCTCCCTCGCACTCAACGGCATCACCAACTGACCGGTCATCCCTTGGCCCAACAACCGGTCCTTGCCCTGCAACGAGTCTCTTCGGAAACGGCTGGCCTGTCGGATCGCCAGGTTCCTTCCCAAGCCTCTTCTTCCAAGGTTTCGTTCTGGAAGGAACCGATTCGCTGGGCCATGGTGATCGATCTGGACCGATGCATTGGATGCGGGGCTTGCATTGTGGCTTGTCAGGCGGAGAACAACATCCCGGTTGTAGGACCGGAAGAAGTCCTGCGAGGTCGAGAGATGCAATGGTTACGGGTGGACC
This sequence comes from uncultured Verrucomicrobiota bacterium, assembly GCA_964492575.1. Classification (GTDB taxonomy): domain Bacteria; phylum Verrucomicrobiota; class Verrucomicrobiia; order Limisphaerales; family CAZBKV01; genus CAZBKV01. The sequence continues at coordinate 1,571 of CAZBKV010000408.1, forward strand.
GGTACGAACAGTTACCTCTCCAGGACGAAGAACCGCGTTGGCGTTTCTTACCCATTCCCTGTCAACATTGTGAGAAGGCCCCGTGCGAGTTGGTCTGTCCGGTCCACGCCACCGTCCATGATGCAGAAGGGTTAAATCTGATGATTTACAATCGCTGTATCGGAGCCCGTTACTGCTCCAACAATTGTCCGTATAAGGTTCGCCGGTTCAATTTCTTCGATTATCAAAGGCCGATTCGTTCAGGGATTTCCAACAAAGCTGGCCAGGGTTCTAGAATGAAGGGTTCCGGGCTTCGTCCTCCGGCAGCTTGGGAAAAGGAATGGAAGGAACTTTTGCGGCTTCGGACAAATCCAGAGGTCACCGTGCGATCTCGTGGGGTTATGGAGAAGTGTACGTTTTGCTTGCAGCGGATCGAACGGGCCCGGATCGCTCAGAAGTTGCAGGCCCTGGGGCAGGGAGAAGCCGAGTCGGCTGGGGTGGAAGAAACCGTTCCTATTCCAGCCTGTGCTCAGACGTGTCCCACCGGTGCCATTGTGTTCGGAAACTTAACCGATCCGAGTTCCAAGGTGGCCCAGCTTTGGCGGTCCAAACGAGCCGTGGCCCTTTTGGAGGAGTTAGGAACAGAACCACGCGTTCGCTATCTAAAACGCCGCTGGAACCCTAATCCAGCCCTCCTGGCCCTAGGGTCCGGAAGGGGCAGCGTTTCAAAAAACGGGCCTAGGTTAGGAAAACAGGGGAAAGGAGAGCCGCAGGCAGATGGATCTTCTTCCCCTTCTGCGTCCTCGGCTCTGAGGCGGAACGAATCAAAGGCAGTCCGTCAGGGTAAGTCGACAGGGAGATGAACTTCTCTTTCTCTCAATCGAAACCTCAAAAAACCAAGCCGGCGGAGGGTTTCCCGCGGGAACCCCAGCGGTTTCGCGAGGTGGCGGCAGCGGTATTAAGACTGGTTCAAGGGCCGGCGCCGCGGTGGTGGTATATAGGATTACTGGGCAGTCTGGGGCTTTTGATTGCCGGACTTGTCGCAGCCGAGGAGACATTGCGACGTGGGCTCGGATTGTGGGGACTGGATCGGCCGGGGATGTGGGGGTGGGCGCTTGTG
>CAZBKV010000409.1:0-443 GCA_964492575.1 uncultured Verrucomicrobiota bacterium
GGTTCGGACCCAGCTCTTTCTCCAAGGACGTCGGGGTCACTTCCGTAGCACCGTCCAAATTACGGTTGCTCCGGACGAACGGTCCAACTCTCTGGTCGTAACCGGTAATGAAGCCGGATTCCGCCTTTTAGAGCAAATCCTCCCCTCTCTGGACGCCCCGCCGCGAAAGACCAATCGCCAAATTCAGTTCTTCTGGTTAGTGAACGCTGATGCCTATTCCACGGCACCGAAACTCCAAGCCCTTTTCGCTGATCGTCCGAAAGACGAACAACCTTACATTGATGCCGATCCCTACGAAAACTCCATCGTCGCAGTCGGAACCCCCGAGGATCTCGCCCAAATCAAAGAAGCCATCGAACAAATCGATTACGCCTACGTCGACACAGGAACCCAAATCCGCCTGATCCCGCTTGGAAACTATCCGGTCGAAAAAATCGCTGCCC
>CAZBKV010000409.1:453-2661 GCA_964492575.1 uncultured Verrucomicrobiota bacterium
CTCCTCACCAACCTTTATCCTCAAATTACCGGCACACGAATCAAACTGGTCGAGCACCTTTCCCAATCGACCGGAGGGACCAACCGTTCCATCCGAATCTCCCCGGCCCCACTTCTGATCCCCAGCGGGCACACAAACCGGTCCATTCTTTATCCCCGGTTGACACCTCATTCTCACTCTGTGTGGACCAATCAGGCGTTCTTCAGCCTTTCCCATCTTTCCCCACCGCCGAACCTACTCCAAACTCCTCCCATCGGAGAAGAAACCACCAATTCACCCACCGCTTCTTCCTTATCCACTTCCACCAATGTGACAACTCTGCCCACAACCCTTACCACTAACTCCCTCTCAATGACCAATATCGCCACACTCTCTACCAACGCTCCTGAAACTGAAGTTACGGAAACCAATCAGGTGGTCATCGCTATTGACCGTGCCTCCAATACATTGATCCTTTCGGGACCTGCCAGCGAACTGGATTATATCCAATCCATCGTCGATCAATTGACCATCTCCTTCGGCGGAGTGGAAACCGATCTACGACAGTATTTCCTCAAAGAAGCTGATCCGGTCGCCGTAGCCAAAATCCTCAACCAACTCTTCCAAACCACACGTCCTACACCGACGCCGCCTTCCCAGCCCAGACCTGCTCCTTCAAAGAAAGGTCGAGAAGAAAGACAACCCACTCCCACACAACCTCCACAAAAACGCGAAGCCCCTCCCCAACCCATCCGCGTCGTCGCGGTGGCCGATCCTCGGACCCGCAGCGTCATTGTCCGAGCTGCCCCTTCGGATTTTCCTTTGCTGGAAGCCATCATCCAACAGCTCGATACCCCTACCCTCGATTCCCAGGTCAACTACCGCCTCATTCCCATTCATCAAACCAATCCCGAACAGCTCCTCCCCCTGATCACCCAAATGATCAACCAACTTGCCAAAGTCCAACCCGGTGAACCTATTGCCCTTGCGGCCGATCCTCGCACACGCCGCATCCTCCTGATCGGCCGGACAAGCCTGCTCGACCGCCTCAGCCGGTTCATCCAAGAACTCGATATCCCCGTCAAAGCCGGCCAACTTCAACTCCGCGTCTTTGAATTAAAGAACGCTCCTGCCGATACCGTCGCCACCTTGATCCAGAATCTCGCCGGGCAAGCCGCCCGTGGCGGCAGAACCACCCGTTCCGCCACCAACCAGGCCGCCTTGGTCCGCCGACTCACCTTTACCAACGCCACCGGCAAGCTCCGACAGCTCGACCTCACCCAACCGATCCGTGTCCTCACCGATACCGACCGCCGCACCGGAACCGGCGCAAATCGCCTCCTCGTCGCCTCTACCCCCGAAAACCTCGACGCCATCGCCGACCTGGTCCAGCAATTTGACGCCCTTCCGGTTCTGGAAGGAACCACCGTACGGGTCATCCGCCTCCAATTCCTCTCCGCCGCTACCGCCCAGCAAATCCTCCAGTCGATCTTCGGAACCTCTCCGACCGGTGGCCGATCCCTTTACCCATCGCTTCGCTACCGCCTCCCCCAAAAGAAAAAAGGCGGTCTTCCCCTCCAGACCGGGGCCTTCAGTTCCCCGCTCACCATTGTCGCCGACACGGAAAACAACGCCCTCATCCTGGCCGGATCCCAGGATACACTGGACATGGCCCTCTCCATCCTCCACGACCTGGATCAACAAGTCGAACTGCCGGTCACCCAAATCCGGATGTTCCATCTAACTAACGCCTTGCCGTCACGGGTCGTCCCTATCCTCCGTCAAGTCTTCGCCACCCAACGCGGCGGCCGAATCGCCCGTTCCCTCCGGGAACAACTCAGCCGACTCCAAATGGTCGGCCCCGGTCAAACCAAACCCAAAGCCACAAAAGAACCCCGCCCTTACCTGGCCTTTAGTGCCCAAGCGGATGATCCAAGCCGTACCTTGGTCGTAGTCGCTGCCGAAGACCTCATGCCTCTTGTGGAAGAACTGGTCCGTACCCTCGATGTCCCTCCCACCAGTCCCATGGATACCTTGCGAATCTTTCCCCTCCAACACGCCGACGCCGCGACCATGCTTCAAACCCTAATGAACCTCTGGCGCGGGCCATTTGCCGCCCGACTTCGTCCCGAAGAACGACCCAATCTAACTGCCGATGAACGGCTTAATGCCATCATCGCCTCCGGCGCCCCAACCGTCCTAGACGCCGTTGGCAAACTCATCGAACAA
>CAZBKV010000410.1:0-2652 GCA_964492575.1 uncultured Verrucomicrobiota bacterium
TCTCCCCTCCCAACGCATCGATCTCCCGCACCAGATGCCCCTTCGCCAATCCCCCCACCGCCGGATTGCAGGACATCTGGGCAATCGTATCCATATTCATCGTCAGGAGCAGGGTCTCCGCCCCCAACCGCGCCGCGGCCAAAGCCGCCTCCACCCCGGCATGACCCGCTCCCACCACAATCACATCGTAATGCTTCGGATACCGGTACATCCCCTACCCTCTTTTCTGCCTCTTTCACAATACACCCATTGCGTTTTTCGAAAAATCCACTATGCTTTCGCCATCTTACGCGACGTCCGTACGTCCCATGCAAAACTTAGGTCAACTTACAGAACAAACCAACCTCTTCAATCAAGTCATCATCCCGGACTTGTGGCAACAGGAAGCCGTTGCCGCGCTCCGGGAAGGAAAGGACGTCGTCGTGCATGCTCCGACCGGGGCCGGTAAAACCCTCATCTTCGAACTCTGGGTCCAAACCCCCCATCGTCGCGGTCAGGCCGTCTTCACCGTTCCCACCCGTGCCCTGGCCAATGACAAACTGGCCGAGTGGCGAAGTAAAGGCTGGCGGGTCGGTATTGCGACCGGCGATATCTCCGACGACGTCGATGCCCCAATCCTCGTCGCCACCCTGGAGACCCAAAAGAGCCGTCTCCTCCGGGGTGACGCCCCTGCCCTGCTCGCGATCGACGAATACCAGATGATCGCCGACCCGGACCGCGGTCTGAACTACGAGATCACCATCGCCCTGGCACCGCCCGAGACCCAGCTCCTCCTCACCAGCGGCAGCGTGGGGAATCCGGAAGATGTCGTGAAATGGTTGCGACGGCTCGGCCGGGACGCCGTCCTCATCCGAACCGATCACCGTCCCGTTCCCTTGGAGGAGGTCGATGCCGATAGCCTCTCCTACCGACTCCCTTCCAAGATCCGGGGCTACTGGCCCCGTGTCATCGCCAAGGCCATTGCCGAAGGCCTGGCTCCCATTCTGATCTTTGCCCCACGCCGGCAGGCAGCGGAGAAGCTCGCCATCGAACTGGCCCGACAGCTTCCTAATCCCAATCCGCTAACCCTCTCCCCGGCGCAAAAACAACTCGTCGGTGATACGCTGGCGAAGTTGCTCCGAGCCCGGATTGCCTACCATCACAGCGGTCTGAGCTATGCTGCCCGGGCCGGAGTGATTGAACCGCTGGCCAAGGCCGGACAACTTCGAGTCGTGGTGGCTACCATGGGACTGGCCGCCGGAATCAATTTCTCCCTCCGAACCGTCGCCCTGGCCGGGGAATCGTACCGTCGGGACATGGTCGAACAACCCCTCCGACCGGACGAGATCCTCCAGATGTTCGGTCGGGCCGGACGCCGAGGGATCGACGAAGTCGGGTACATCCTTGTCACGGCGAATCAGATCCGATTGATCGATGCCCATCCGTGTCATCTGACCCGCAACGGGATGGTGGATTGGGGTGCCCTACTCTCCCTCATGGCAGCTGCGGCGGATGAAGGACGACATCCGTTCCGTGCTGCTGTCGAGGTGCAAAGTCGACTTTTCACCACCCGACCGATCTCGCTCGGGATCGAACATGCCCTTAAACATCCTCATGTCCCTTGCGGCCTGGCCACCGATGCTGAACGTGCCCGGTTTGTTCGGAAGAAGTATCGGGAGTTTTTGAACAGCCGAGGGGAGTGGGAGCCGTTCCAGGAATGGACCGAACGTCCGGCTGAAGAAGTGGTGGTCCCGATCGAAGAGAACGGCCATGGTCTGAAACTGGTTCCGCTTTTGACCTACCGCCCGGCGCTGGAAGCTGTCGGCTATCGTTCTCTACGACCTCTCCGAGAGAAGGACGAAGACGGGGAAACGCCCTTTGCCGCCCTCCATCTACTCGGCGAACGAGTCCGGGGTAAACGACTCCATCTCATGCGATGGGCCCGCCGGGTCGCCGGATGGCGAGGCGGTCTGGTTAATGAAAAAGTCCTCCATAAACGGATTCTCCCGCCCATCCGGGCGCATTTTCGAAAGCAAGGTCTGGAGATCCTCCAAATCGACTTCCGAGGCCCCAAAGCTCGATTGGTCCTCGGGCTTCACAAGGCTCGGATCCGTTGTGTGGTGGATCGCTACGGGGTGGCTCTCTGGAACCCCAAGATCCGGGAGTCGATCCAGCCGGTCTGCGCCTCTTGTCCTCATTTTGAAGAATGCCGGTCTCTTTCCCCAAGAACGGCTACCGCTACCCTCTGGCGACAGCTCGGCCTCATTGATGCCGATGGCGTGCCGACCCGACGCGGCCGGATCGTCAGCTTTTTCTCCCAGCCCTACGGTCTGGCGATTGCCGCCGCGATCGAGGATGAGAGCTATCCTCTGGATGAGCTAGTCTATGACATTGCCGACATCGATGCTGGATTCCGATTCTCTCGAGAAGAAGATCGGTGGAGCGGACGCCTGGCGATGGCCTGCCGGAATCTGTATGGCAACCGAACGATTCCGGGATACCTGGAAAACGGTCTTCCGCCCAACTACGGCTCCGGTGCTGCGGAGATTGTGGCCAGTGTCCATCGGGATCCATCCAGTAAGTATCTCTTTGTGACAGAGACGGCCGGGATAGGGGACATCGACCGATTAATCATCGAGTGGCGGAGTTTGCTTCGCCAGATTGCCCATGCAC
>CAZBKV010000411.1:0-2644 GCA_964492575.1 uncultured Verrucomicrobiota bacterium
GTAATATCCGTGACGGGAAAAACCAAACCGGATCATCCCCAACCCCAACCTCCCGCTGCAGCCAACGCCGCGCCCGAGCCACTCGCTCCTCCGACACCCCCTCCTCAAACGTCGTCAAATTCGGAATCCATTGCGTCTGCTGCGGAATCCACCGCTCAAAAATCGCCGCATCCGCCCCATTGATCGCTACATGGCATACCCCACCATCCAACGGGAACATAGCCTTCGCCACGGCCTGCAAAGATCGCATCCCTGCCCCTCGAATCTGCGCCCAACGCTGCCAGCGATTGTCAAACCACCAATCATGATGATGCGATAAAAATAGAATCCCGGCCTGCTGACATACCTCCCCCACCACCTTCGTCAAAAGAATATTTCGACCGACCCCCAAATTATGAGCCCACAACACCACCTCCTCACCGGCCGGCAAAGCCTCCAGCGCCTGCTCCAATGCCTTCTGAATCAAATGCTGAATATGACTCGGAGGCATCCCCTGCCCATCCAAATAGCCCAGCGGAGGATGGACATGAAACTCCACCGGTACCCTTCCTAAAAGCTTCCGAAACCGGTCGTTCCAAACCTTATCCTCGGCTTCCCCACACAACACCACCACCCGGGACACCCCATCCAGCGCCCGCTGTACCAACCAGGGCGTAGCCTGCTCAATAATACGACGAATCCCCCCTGGTCGAAGGTGATAATGCAAAATAAGTAACGACGTCGCCACCTGCAGCCCTTATCATAGAAAAAGTGCCCGAAACGTCAAATCCACCCGCTTCCACAGCCTGCCTCGCGTTCCTTTACCCCCTTTCCTAGCCAAAATCTCTGCCCCGCACAAAGAATCCTCCCAAAAAACCATTTGACAGCGCCCCTCCATCCCCACAATGGCAAAGACAACAAGAAGCACAGGCCCAGCCCATGCTGACCTGGCTACACATTCGAAACCTGGCCCTCGTGGAGGAACTCACCCTCGAGTTCCCCAGCGGAGGGCTCGTCGTCCTCACCGGCGAAACCGGCGCCGGCAAATCCATCGTCCTTGGAGCCCTGAACCTCCTCCTCGGTCAAAGAGCCGACCGAACCCTCATCCGCACCGGAGCCGATTCCTGCCTGGTCGAAGGAGTCTTCGAGGTTTCCCACATGCCACCCGCCTTCCATCAACTGCTGGCCGAACGCGGCGTGGAACCCTGCGAGGAAGGCCAACTCATCATCAAACGCATCCTCACCGCCACCGGAACAAACCGTCAGTTCCTCAACGCCACCCCAGTCCCCTTAGCCTTACTCCAGCAAGTCGGTGACTGGCTGGTAGATATCCATGGCCCCCACGACCACCAATCCTTACTTCGGCCTGCCGCCCAATTGGCATTGCTGGACGCCTTCGCTCGGTTGGAATCCCTGCGGGCTGAAGTTACTACCCTGTACCATAAGGCCGCCCAACTGCGACAAGCCCGCCAAGACTTGCTCGGGGACGAACGCACCATCGCCCAACAAATCGACCTCCTCCGCTATCAAATCCAGGAGATTGAATCGGCTGGCTTCCAACCCGAAGAGGAAACCACCCTCCTAGAAACCTATCAACGGGCCGCCAACGCCGCCCAGTTGATCGAACTTGCCCAAAACGCCCTCCAACTCCTCGACGGCCAGGAGAGTGCTATTCTGGAACAGATCCGTTCCCTGGGCCGTCTGCTGCAGGAGCTCCAACGCCTCGATCCCCATACCGAACCGTTCCTCGACCTCCACGAACAAGCCATCAGTCTCCTCCGCGAACTCCACTCCGAATTGCTCCGTTACGCCGACCAAGTGGAGTTGGATCCCACCCGACTGGAAGAGCTGGAACGCCGGGTCCACCTGCTCCAACAACTCAAGAAAAAATACGGCCCCACCCTCCAAGACGTCCTTCAATTCGCCGAACAAGCCCGACAGCGCCTTGCCCGCCTCGAATCCCGGGAAGAAGAACTGGCTCGCCTGGAGACCGAACTCCAACAAGTGGAACAAGAGCTGGAGGCCGCCGCCCAGCGTCTTTCCCAAGCCCGACAAGAAGCCGCCGAACCCCTAGCCCGCCAAATTGAACAACAACTGGCCGATCTCGGCTTTCGTCAGTCCCGCCTTGAGATCCGTCTTCGTCCTGCCGAATCCATCGGTCCCACCGGCAAAGACCAAATCGAATTCCTCTTTGCCCCCAATCCTGGGGAACCACTCCGGCCGCTGCGGGCCATCGCCTCCTCCGGCGAAATGGCCCGCGTCATGCTCGCCATCAAAACCGTCCTGGCCGAGGTCGATCAAGTCCCGGTCTTGGTTTTTGACGAAGTGGATGCCAACGTCGGCGGGGAAACAGCCCATGCCGTGGCCGAAAAGATGCACCGAATCGCCCGGCAACGACAGGTCTTTTGTGTCACCCATCTTCCGGTCGTCGCGGCAGCCGCCCATTCTCATTATCGAGTTTATAAAGAGGTCCAACACGGGCGCACCCGCACCTTTGTAACGCCTTTAACCCCTTCGGAGCGCATCGAAGAACTGGCCCGCATGTTAGGCGGTCGATCCCAAGAAGCCCGTCGCCTCGCCCAAACCCTGCTCCACAAATCCCCTTCCTCACCTAAACCGAAGAAAAAGACAAAAAGATAGGGCATCCGTCAATTTTCTGCCCCCA
>CAZBKV010000412.1:0-2632 GCA_964492575.1 uncultured Verrucomicrobiota bacterium
ATGCAACTGCTGGTCAGCGGCCGGGTGAGTTTGGGCTTGGTGTTGAAGGCGTTGGGATTACTGGTGCCGTTCGTGATGATGTTTGCTTTGCCGATCGGGCTGCTGACGGCGACGTTGTTGGTCTTTGGTCGATTGAGTGCGGATCAGGAACTGACTGCGGCCCAGGCCGCCGGAATCAGCGTGGTTCAACTTATCGCGCCGGTATTGGTTCTGAGCCTTTTGCTGACCGGTTTGAGCGCTTGGTTTAATTTTTATGTCTCTCCTCGAAGTCGCGTGGCCTACAAACGCCTTCTTCGCCAAGCCACCCAACGACATCCTACTGCTTTGCTGGAGGATAACCAGTTCATCAAAGACTTCCCCGGTTTTGTCCTTTACATTGGAAAAGTCCGTGGGAATCAGCTTCAGCATTTGGTGATTTACCAGCTTGCGACGAATCGGACGGATACGGCCCAGTCCCATCCTCTACCCCGTGCTCGAATTCCACGGGTACGAACCATTATCTCGGCCAAAAAGGCTGTGGTTCGAGTCGATCTGACCAATCGTGTCCTCCGCGTCTCGATGCCGGAGGCGTTGGTTCTTTATGTTCAAAGCTGGCAATGGGCTCGGGTGACGGATTCGGAGATCGAGTTTCCACTTCCGGCGGTCGCCCACCGTCCTCTGCGTCCCAAAATCTCCGAGATGACCTGGAAGCAGTTGATGGACACTTACTATATCAACAAAGCGGTCGGCATTCGCGTCACTCCCGTGGTCTTTCAAATCCACCGTCAAGCAGCCTTCGCCTTTGCTTGCTTTGCATTTACTCTGATTGGGATCCCGCTGGCCATTCAAACCCATCGTCGAGAGACTTCGATCGGCGTGGCGCTGTCGTTGATCGTGATGTTGTTTTACTATGCGTTTTTCGTTCTGGCACAATCCTGGCGGGACCAACCCAAGCTTTATCCCTACTGGATCGTCTGGATTCCCAATCTGCTTTACAACGGGATCGGAGCCTGGCTCTTGTGGCGGCTGAATCGAGGGCCCTAAGGGGATGCGGGATGCAACCAGAGATCATCGTTCAGGTTGAGGGTCTGCGGAAAGAGTTCCAAGGGACCGTCGCGGTGGCGGATTTGAGTTTTCAAATCCGGCGAGGGGAGATTGTCGGCCTGTTAGGAGCCAACGGGGCAGGGAAGACGACCACGCTGCACATGCTTTTGGGGTTGATCACCCCGACGCGGGGAACGATCCGGATCTTCGGTTTGGATTTTCCCCGGCATCGGGTCTCGATTCTCCAACGCTGTAACTTTGTTTCTGCCTATGTCGCCCTCCCATGGAACCTGCGCGTTCGTCAAAACTTACGCATCTTTGCTGAGCTGTACGGGGTAAATCGACCTCGGGAACGGATCGAGGAATTGCTGGAGCTGTTCGAGGTTCGGGAACTAGGAGATGAAATCACCGGACAACTCTCTTCGGGGGAACAGACGCGGGTCAATCTCTGCAAAGCCTTGCTGAACGACCCGGAATTGCTGTTGCTGGATGAACCGACAGCCAGTCTGGATCCCGATATGGCCGACAAAGTTCGTCGGATCCTACGGCGCTACCGGGATGAGAAAGGGACGACCATGCTCTATACCTCCCACAACATGCGCGATGTGGAAGAGGTTTGCGATCGGGTGTTGTTTCTGCATCAGGGGCGGCTTTTGGCCGAAGGGACACCACGGCAGATTGTGGAACAATTCCATAGCCACTCGTTGGAGGAAGTCTTTATTACCATTGCGCGAGGCCAAGAACCCGGCGATGGAACGCAGTCCTAGAAGGTCGGCATCGGGTAGTCTATGAAATGGCGCCATATCCAAGCCCTCACCCTGCGTTACCTGCTCCTCTACACGCGGAGCATCCCGCGGGTGTTGGAGATGTTTTTCTGGCCGGTGATGGACCTGATCGTTTGGGGCCTTGTCACCAAATACCTGCTCTCAGCCCCGTTTCATGTTCCGGGCATCATTCAGTTCCTCATCGGGGCCATGATCCTCTGGGATATTCTTTACCGAGCCCAGCAAGGCGTCACCCTCTCGTTTCTCGAAGACGTCTGGTCGCGAAACTTGATCAACCTCTTCGTAGCCCCGATTACCCTGACCGAGTTTATCACCGCCACCTTTTTGGTTGGATTGATTCGGATTTTCCTGACCGTTCTGCTCTTAGCCTTTTTGGCTTCGGTTCTTTACGGATTTTCCCTGTGGAACCTTCATTGGAGCTTGCTCCCGTTTTTTGCCAATCTGCTGCTGATGGGATGGTCCCTGGGGTTAATCACCACCGCGATGATCATCCGATGGGGCCAAGGGGCCGAAGCCCTGGCTTGGGCGATTCCGTTTCTCATCCAGCCTTTTTGCGCAGTGTTTTATCCGGTCGCCGTGCTACCGCCTTGGATCCAGCCGATCGCTCGGTTGATTCCCGCAACGCATGTCTTCGAAGGAATGCGTGCGGTCCTTGCTGGAAAAGGATAGGATCCAGAGGCCATGACGCTGGCATTAGGATTAAATGCGGTCTATGCCATTGCGGCAGCGGCATTTTTTGCGTGGATGTTTCGGATTGCACTACGACGAGCCTTATTGGTGAAGTTAGGAACCCAGTGAGAACCGGTTTTCACAGAGTAGGAAGA
>CAZBKV010000413.1:0-2617 GCA_964492575.1 uncultured Verrucomicrobiota bacterium
CACCCGTGCTTCGTACCATCGCAAATCGTAGGTGTAGCGGAGTTGCAAGGTGGTCTGCTCTCGAAAGAGATTCAGGGCCGCCGAAGGAGAGAAATTGACACCCCAGCTCTCGTCTTTCTTAGGACGCCCTGGGACAGAGTGACTTGGCCCCGTGGTGTAGTTATCATCGTAAAAGCCTCGGAGTTTTGCGGAAATACTCCAAAGCTTTGAGGGTGAAGGCTCTCCGATGGTCTGCGCATGCACAGCCATCGCGCCCACCACAGCCAAACCAGCACAAGTCAGTATCCTATTCATAAATCTCCTTTCACAATACAGTTTTTCAGTCCTTCTCCCTGGTTCAGGTCGAACAGCCTCACCTTTACCGAGAACGCCCTCCCTTGTCAACCTAAAACTAGGAAAAAATTCCCTCTTTCTTTCTTTTGCTACTTTGCGCGTTTCCATCCTCCCATGCAATCTTAGATTCCGCTTTTCTCCTTCATTCGTTCTTCTACCACCGATAGATACCGCTTGGCAATCCAATTTTCCCACGGTTTCAGCTCCAACGAACGCTGAATCCATTTCTTGGCCTCTGCCAGATCGCCTTTTTGAAGCGCATGCCATCCCCGCATAAGAGCGACATAGTAGTTGTTAGGATCTAGCCGAACAGCACGATCAAAATACCTTTCTGCTTCCTCAGCCTTTCCCAACCAGTCCAGACACATCCCAATTCGAAGTTGGGGATAAGGATCCCACCGGTTCAACTTGACTGCCTTTTGGAAGTAAAACAGGGCTCGTTGCGCCAACCATTCCCATCCATCGCCTCCTTCCCAACTTCCTAATCGATAAACTTCTGCTAACTTCGCAACCAACTCCGGATTCTTCGGTTCAATCACTACCGCCCGATGAAAGGCAGCAACTTGTTCCCCCACCGTCGCTGCTGTTTCCGCCCGCACCGTCCAGTATTCCTCACGAAATCCATGAATCCCTTCAGCTGCCAAAAACCCAGCACAAAGAATGCCAAAAATCGCCAATGGAATCTCTAAACGCCACTTTGAACGCACCCATACGGATCGAGTGGCATACCGTTCATGACTCGCTACCAAACCGACTAAAAGAGTACAGATGAGAGCATTGGCCGGAATGTGAAGGTTAAAATCAAAGAAAGAATGAATCCCCATCGCTATTAACCCCAATCCCGCCCCCAACAAGACCGCCGCTCGATCACTTCGTTTCCATCCCAGATTGCCTTCCCCACGGGATACATTCCTCCATGTCTTACCCGCTCCTCTCCATAACAACCAAATCCCTAAGCCAACAATTACTCCTCCCACCAGACCGTAATCGGCCAGAAGGTTCAAATAATCGTTATGGGCCCAAATAGGACGACTCTGAATCGTAGGAGGCCGATATTGAGGCCAACGCACATCAAAGTGTCCCGGCCCTACCCCAAACCAACGATGATCCCACCACATTCGCACCGTAGCACGCATCAAATCCCATCGAACCTGGATGCTCGCCGGCTGGCCAGGTTTTAAAGAAGTAGTGATCCGTTTCTGCAACTGAATCCATTTCGGTGCCACCACGTACGAGATTGCCCCAATCCCAAGCCCAATAAGCAAAAGCGCAATGATTAGAACCCGACGGCCGATCACGATTCGCCGTAGGGTAATCGCAAGAAAAATCGCAAAGGTAACAAATGCACTTAGCCATCCTGCTCGGGATAGCGTCGCCACTAAGCCCCCAGCAATCACTATGGCAAGATATCCGATTATAATCTTCCCAACATCCTTTAATCGACCAAGAAGAACCATCGCCAAGGCCATAGGCCAGACCATTTCCAGAAAACCAGCTAGGTGATTGGGGCAGACATAGGTACCGGAGCCCCGACCATGATAGACTTCTGGACGAGGGTACCAAAGGACCATGTCAGACCCCTTTAGAAATTGGTAGAGCCCATAGAAAGCTTCCAACGCAGCCAAGGCAATTAGGGCCAAAACGACTAACCGAGCATATTCCTGGCGTCGGATGCTGTTGATCACGATCACAAAAAACCAAGTACACGCCAAAATCCGCCACAGTTCCTTCCGAGCCACATACTCTACATCACTGCTAAAATATCTAATCACTGCATATCCCAAAAAAAGGAGCACCGCTCCGGTCACCCGCGGCCAAAGAATTCGATGCCGACCCAAAAAAAGCCGAATGATCCATAGGACCGTAGCGATGGCAATACTAACCCCAATAACTGCTTGATCCCGGAGTCGAACGGCCCCCAACGCAAGCACCCCATACATTGCAGGTAGAAGAATCAAAAGGACGAGAAGAAGCCCTAAAAATTTATCGATTTTTTCCCGGTTGACCATTCTTTTCAGACTTACTCTGTAAGGACTCAAAGCACATCCCTTTCTCTCGCATCGTTTCCTTTAGGATGTAGCCGTGATTCGTTAAACGTACAAGACCTTTTCTCTTTGGAGGCAAAAGGAAAGGCAAACAGGACCGAGGAGCGGCCCACAAGATCCCGGTCTTTGGGATCTTGGAGCGGAAAGGAAAGGTGAAGGTCGAGGTGGTCCCCGATGTGCAGGCAAAGACTCTATTGCGCGAGACCCTTCGGAAAGTCAAGCGGGGAAGCCTCATCTAC
>CAZBKV010000414.1:0-2615 GCA_964492575.1 uncultured Verrucomicrobiota bacterium
GGTCTAAAGATTATACTTTACCTTCTGTTGATCACGGTCGCGGGCTGGTCCGTGAAACAGGTGGTTCGTATTTATCAAGAACAGTCCGAACGAGCGGCCCATCGGTTTGAAGGGATTGTCCCTACCGAGTGGGAGGAACATGGTGCGGAAACCAACCAATCGATTCCTTCTCCCTCCTCTCTCACTTTCCATTCTAATCAAACCCAAACAGTTCAGACGACAAACTCTGTTCCTTCCCGCTCTGCGGCTGCGGAGAGCACAAACCGTCTTTCTCCGAACCCTTCATCTGCCGAAGCGGGTTCTCCAACCGTCTCTCAGGGAATAACGAATCAGACCGCCGCCGTTTCTACAAATCTCTCCTCGCCACCATCCCAACCCTCCCACCGCTTTGGCCTGGGAACGTACGGATTCATTGCGGTCCTCTCGATCCTTGCCTTTGCTCTGCTGGTGGCTCATGACATCTCCCAATACTTCTCTCAACGGTTTCATACCATTGTCCTCGAGGGTACAGATCAAGCGGCCCTTGATGAAACGTACGAGGAAGCTGAGAAGGCTTGGGCTCGCGGGGAGTATTTGGAAGCGATCCGTTTGCTTCGAGAGTATCTCCAAAAATATCCTCGTCGGCTTTATGCAAAGTTCCGAATCGCTGAGATTTATGAAAAAGATCTGAACAATCCCCTAGCCGCTGCTCTGGAATATGAGGAGATTCTCCAATATAAATTTGATCCGGACCACTGGGGCTGGGCGGCTATCCACCTTTGCAATCTTTATAATCGAACCGGACAGACCGAAAAGGCCGTGGAACTGCTTCGAAAGATCGTCCGCGAATACGGCCAAACCCCCGCGGCCGAAAAGGCCCGTAAACGCCTTCAAATGCTCGGGGAAACGTTCGGTCCTCAAGAAGAGTCGACGGAGGAAGAGTCTACGGCCGGTTTGAAACTCCCGCGTGGATTTCGGCCGAAAAAGTAAGCGTGTCTGGTTTCGTTTCCGATTTGCATCCTGCGCCAATCTGACGTTCTCTTTTCCCCAAAACAAAGAGAAAGAGGTAAAATTGGGGAGAGGCTTATGAGCAGCAATTCATCAGCGATTCCGCCGGAATACTTGCAGCGGGTGTTTGCCCAACGGATCGGCGGCCGCCGATATGGGCAGGGGACGGAGATCTACAAATTCGAGCGGATCAAACGCGCCAAACGTCGCGCTTTGGAGCAACATCCTGGGGGTTGGCTCCTTGACCTAGGCGTCGGTGAGCCGGATGAGATGGCGTTTCCGGAAGTGGTGCAACGACTTTGCGAAGAAGCCCGCAAACCGGAAAACCGGGGTTACGCCGACAACGGAGACGATGTGCTGAAGGAAGCGGCGGCGCGGTATATGGAACGCGTCTTCGGGGTACCGGGAATCAAACCCAAAACCGAGGTGATTCACTCCATCGGGAGCAAAGCCGCTCTTTCAATTTTACCGGCGGCTTTGGTGGATCCGGGAGACGTGGTCTTCATGACCGTTCCCGGATATCCGGTCTTTGGAACCCATGCCCGGTACTACGGCGGCACGGTCTATCCCCTACTGCTTTGCGAAGAAAATGGATTCCTTCCGGACCTGGAAGCGATTCCAAACGACGTAGCCGAACGCGCCAAAGTTCTTGTTCTCAACTACCCAAACAACCCGACCGGCGCCTCGGCAACCCCAGAGTTCTTCGAACGCGCCGTCCATTTCGCCCGAAAACACGGGTTGGTCCTGATCCATGACGCGGCTTACTCCGCGTTGGTCTTTGACGGGGCCAAACCCCTCAGTCTGCTCTCCATCCCCGGCGCCAAAGAGATCAGCCTGGAACTGCACTCCTGCAGCAAAAGCTTCAATATGACCGGTTGGCGTATCGGGTTTGTTACCGGCAACGAATGGCTCGTCCGAGCCTACGGAGACGTCAAAGACAACACCGATTCGGGTCAATTCCTCGCCATCCAACACGCCGCCGCCTACTGCCTGGATCATCCGGAACTCACCGAACAGATTGCGGCGAAATATTCGCGGCGAATGGACGGGCTTGTGCAAGTCCTCCGTCAGGCCGGCTTCAAAGCCCAAAAACCCAAAGGCTCTTTCTTCCTCTACACCCGTGCTCCTTCCGGGGTGGTAGATGCCGAGGGCCGGGAGATTCGGTTCCAAAACGCCGAGGAAGCCGCCCAATGGCTGATCACCGAGCTACTGATCTGTACCGTCCCTTGGGACGATGCCGGGCCGTACCTACGGTTCAGCGTGACCTTCGAGGCCCCAGGTGAAGAAGCGGAAAAACGGTTCCTCGAAGAATTGCGTCGCCGCCTTCAGAGCGTCCGCCTGCTCTTTGACTAACGACGGGAAGCTGAGGGCCTTGTTTCCATTTAAGAAGAAAGCAAATCGAAAGAGGCATGGGGCAAACAACTGCCCCCAAGAAAAAGAAGTTTTCGGGAAGGGAAGAGAAATTTTAACACGAAATTTCACGCGGCGGCTTGGGGACAAGCCGCCCTACCCTGCCCTTGGGCATTCGAAAGGAAATCGAAAGGTAGGGCGCGCTGTCCCCAGCGCGCCGAGAAGAAGGGGAAACGAAATTTCACGCGGCGGCTTGGGGACAAGCCGCCCTACCCTGC
>CAZBKV010000415.1:0-2611 GCA_964492575.1 uncultured Verrucomicrobiota bacterium
GGCTTAAGGACAAGCTGCCCTCCCTGCTCCTGGGCATTCGAAAGGGAATTGAAGGTAGGGCGCGCTGTCCTCAGCGCGTCGAGGGAGGAAATCGATCTTTGCGGCGGCCTAAGGACAGGCTATCCTACTTGTTGCTTTTTCCTTCGCCTTCTTAGGAATCTTATCGCGGACAAAAAATTAATGGATGCCTTTCCTACTTTGAGCAAGTCCTGGAGACTCAACGAATCGTCCAAGAGAGAGGAATCCAACGGCCATGAACTTGAAGTTTCCAGCCGGCCCCTTCCTTTCTGAGTTGGACCACCGGCGGCTGCTCCCCTTTCTTCGCCCAAGAGATAGCCACGATATGTCGCCAGTGTTGTCGATGGGTTCGGAACCAGAGGGTAAACATCGTGTCTTGGCCACCATGAGCTTTGTAAGCCGGCAGTTCCTCTGCACGCGTTTCTACCCCGTTCGGGGTTAATTCATCCAGTCGAAGGACAGACCGACTCCCTTCCACAATCCATGCATGCCCCTCCTTTCGCACTTTCGAGGATTCCGGATGAAACCGAAGCTCCAATTGACGGGGGCGATCCACTTCCACCTCATCGGCTACAATCAACACGTCCGGCTTCACAAAAAGAAGCTGACGAACAAAGCGACGGAGACCGAGCTTTCGGGGATACGCCGAGGTAGCGTCTCCTACCATCCAATCCATCTGAGCCGTGGAACGGACCCGCAGAATCTTGGGACACGCCTGGGCCGCTAAGGCCTTCTGCCCCGCAAACCACATCCTCCCTTCCCCAATCTGTCCAATCCCGTCAATCAACAACGTGTTATGCTGCCCGGTCCATTTCGGACGGTAACCATCGTCCCGGATCAACCATTCCCCCTCGGCAAAAATCACAAAATGATTGGCATCAGGATGAACATGCCCGCCGCCCGGATCACGAGAGAATTCATGCATCGCTTTGTGGCCGATGAAAGGCCCGCATTTGAAGACCACCAAAGATTCGTGCCCAGACCAATCCGATCGAGCCGACACAATTCCCAGATCCGAAAAATGATGAAGCGTAGGCAGTCGGGTTGGAGGGATAGGTGGAACCGTTGGATCGTACCAGATCAAATTCAGCCACGGTGCCGAAGGGGCCTCCACATGGGCCTCATCCACTTGCTGAGCAAGCCATTGGGCTACTCCATCACGATATTCCCGGGCAAGAAGCCGTAAGATGTGGTCCGGACCATACCAGTGGTAGCGAGGGCAATCTGCAAGATCGACAATGCAGTTTTTCCGGGTCCACGCTGCGCGGGGAAGCGACAGGTATAAGGCATACCGAGCAGTATGACGCCACCAAGGTCGGTCAAAGAAATCAATCCCCAACAAATCCCGCGCCAACCACAAAAACTTCGCCATATACTCCGCACCATACTCCCAATAGCCCACCCCCTCATGACTCGCTCCATCCGGCCCTAACGAATCCATCGTCCGTTGAAACCGATTCTTCGCAAAACCGATCCACAACAAAGCATCCGGATCTTCATCAAACAAAGCAAAGCCGGCCGCCGCTAACCCACAGCAATCGACCCACATATGGTTCTGCAAATAAGCATGACTCCACCAGAGCTTGCCTTGGGCCGCTGCTTCAAACATCGCGTTGGCTCGACGATGTAACGTACGTCGAATCGTCGTTCGAGTAGCCTGGTCTAATGCGTCGAAACACCAGTCGTAAACGACGGCCAACCCAAACAACTGATGCCCGGCCGCCAAGTCCATTCCATCCAGCCGACCTAATCCCCACGTCGGATAATGACAAGAAGCCAAGGCCCATTGGCGCGTTGCCTTTAGGTATTTCTGATCCCCGCTCAACAAATAGGCCATCGCCAAAACCGGCATCGTATTCCCTACGCCTCGCTCCCATAGCTGTTCCTCCCCACTCCAACCGTCGTTACGACGGTATTTCGGTGGACCGCTTCGAACGGCTTGATCCGCCAGTCGCTGGACCTCCTGCCAGAGCGCGGCGTGGGTTGTGCGGATGGCCCGCCGCAGTTCGACAAGACGATGGCGATTGAGAAAAAGCCGAGGATGAACCCCCTGAACCTGAAGCAACGAAGTCGGGATCGGATGAAGCCGAAACCGCTCATACACACTCAACCGGGAAATAGGCTCGATCCGAACCTCATCCACATACGCCTCAATTTCCATCAGGCCTTTCCCTCCCTTTTCCAGAGCCACCCAGCAAAAACGCGTTCCTTGAGGGGCCTGGAATTCGGCCGTTAATTGCTGCCATTGCCCCATCCGACGGGGATCATAAGGTTCGGTATTGACTCGCCCAAACCCCACTCGATCTGCCCCTACAAACTCGCATTTGAAATACGGCATCGGAGTCTCTGGACCGACCCGGACGACCCGAAGCCAAGCCGAAAGTCGGTAGAGTTTCCCTCCCTCCATCGACCGGGTATCTGACAAGGCATAGTTCCAGCCTCCCGCAATCCGACCGGCAATCTTCAGGGCATAATGGCTGCCGGGGACAGGATTGGAAACCGGGACCCGTTCCAGATGGATCGTCGACGCCCGGGGTTTCCATCCTTGCACCCCTTGCTCAAAATCCCAAACCATCCCCGCACCCCACAGCAA
>CAZBKV010000416.1:0-2599 GCA_964492575.1 uncultured Verrucomicrobiota bacterium
GGGGTATTGGGCGGATCGATTTCGGAAAAATTATGTACTCGCAGCCAGTTATCTTCTAGGAGCCCTTATGGCGGTAAGTCTCTGGATCTTTCCTCCCGGCCTTTTGTTGCTTGGAGTGATCTTTGTTTTGGGAGGGCTGTATGTGGGAGGCGAAGAGACGCTGGAAGATTCCTTTTGTGCGGAGCTGATCCCCACCGAACAACGAGGAATGGCCTATGGCGTGTTAGCCGCGGTGAATGCTTTGGGTGATTTTGCTTCCAGCATCGTTGTAGGCATTTTATGGCAGGCGTTTGGGATTCAGGTGGCGTTTGCTTACTGCGGAACCCTTTTCCTCGTCGGTGCGCTCTTAGTCGCCTTTGGGACATCGGCGAAAGGCCCCGTTACCTTTTCTGGCCGGCAATCGCCTTGATGGAATAAAAAACACGTGCCCGACTCTTTTTGGGCACGTGGAGAAGAGAAATCTCGCTTCAAGAATCAAAAGGGCCTTTTATTTGCCTTTCTTCTTTTGGAGATCTTGGATGACAGCGCCGTAGCCGCGCACAAAACCGATACACTGAGCAATTTCTGGGACATTATTGGTCCAATGATACTCATATTCGACGGAGATCGGGCCATCAAATCCTTGCGCCCGAAGTTCATCCAGAATTTTCTTAACATGCCCTACCCCGGTTCCATAAGGCACATCATGAGCCCCCGGTCCTTTCCGATTCAAATCCTTTAGATGCATCCCCACAATTCGACCGCGAAGAATACGAAGACACTCCAATGGGTCCAAGCCAGAACGAAGCCAATGGCCGGTATCAGCGACCGCACCAATCCGCCGATCGCGACCTTTCACAAGGTTCGCAATAAAACGCGGATCCCAATTTTTATAATTGGGATTATTCGGCCGGCGAGGATGATTATGATATCCTACACAAATATCATATTCCTTGACGAGTTTTTCGATCGTATCAATGGATTCAACCGACTCGGTAGTAATGGTATGAATCCCTAATTTTTTCGCGAACTCAAAGACCTTGCGTGCCTGTGCTTCGTCTTTTGGAATCCCTACCACCCCGTAAGCAACCGGGCGAATTCCGTATTTCTTCAACTGCGCCTTGACCATCGCAATGACATCATCGGAAACATTGTGATCAAAACGAATCTCCGGATGCTCCGGACTCAACCGCTGTCCAGGATAAAATTCAATCACCTTCGCTCCGGTCTGGGCGGTCTTCTCAATCGCTTCAAACACAGTGTACCGATTAAACGACCAGGCCTGGCAGCCGATCGCAAACCCTCCGATTTTGTAGTTATCCGGAATGGGAGGCACAGCATGCGAGCTTACCGCCAGACCAACTCCTACCAGGGATGCAACTAGAATGGTATGCAGTTTCATTTCCTTTTCCTCCTTTCTTTCTTTTCTTCGGTCAAGGCGTAGCCTACCCCACTTTCGGAACGGAAGAAAAGCCCCATTTCCGTTACCTAAAAATCAATTGGAGCCAGTGGTCGGATTCGAACCGACGGCCTGCGGTTTACAAAACCGCTGCTCTACCGCTGAGCTACACTGGCTCCCTCCTTCCTCAACACCCTTCAATCTAGGCAATCCCAGGTAAGGATGCAAGGGAAATCGTCCTGGTTTCCCGGATCTGAGGATAAACCTAAGGGCAAGGTTCTCCGCCCACCCTTTCACCAAGAGAGCAGACTTTCCCCCTCTTATTCAGCACGCCTTTCGGCAAAGATCCACCCCTCCCGTTTGGAAGAGTGAGAGGTAAGATGAAGTGTCGTCATCGAACCTTTCTAGAGAGGGTTTCTCATCCAGCTCAGCCCTTCCTAGGTTCTTCAAACACACTTTTTAAATACTCCAAGCTACGGCGGGCAATAAGGTCAGGCCCTTCTTCAAATCGGAAGACTTCTACAGAGACAAACCCGTCGTAGCCGACCTCATGAAGGGCCTGGGCGATGGGCCGAAAGTCGGTGTCGCCGAATCCTGGGCCTTTCAAATTTGCGTCGTTGGCATGGAAGTAGGCGAAGTGGGGCCAGGCAGAACGGATAATTTCCGGAATCGGCCGGCCTTCGCTGGCCATCGCTTTGACGTCCAGCATAATCCGAAGGGCTGGGGAAGGAAGAATCTGGATAAAACGAATCGCCTCCTCGGCAGTATTGATAAAGTTGGTCTCGGCCGGGCTGAGAGGCTCGATGCAAAGGGTAACCCCTTTATCTTCGGCTTCACGAACCGCCGAGGCGAGAACTCCCCGAGCCCAAGCGGCTCCTTGGTCCCAGCTTACGCCTTCGGCCAGGTTGCGTTGTTTGGGGGAGCCGAGGATGATAAATCGGCCTCCCAGATCGTGGCAAAATCGTACCAGTTCCACGAAGTAATAAGACGTCCGTTCACGAATCTGTGGATCTGGATGAGTGAGGTGAAGCCCTTCCGTCTGGACCAGGACCCAGTGAATTCCGGAGATTTCTAAACCGTTCGTTTCCGCCAGACGCCGGATTTCCTGTCGCTGATGGGTTGGAATGTCGGTGACGTAGGGGGTGATAGTGAATGGAGCGATTTCTACCGCGTTGTAACCGACCTCGGCCGCATGACGGAAGGCCCGTTCCAGGTCCCAAC
>CAZBKV010000417.1:0-2594 GCA_964492575.1 uncultured Verrucomicrobiota bacterium
ACCGTTAGTGGAAATACCATCACCATTGTGGGAGGTGGCTCGGATATCTGGAATAAGGCTGACCAGTGCTATTTCTACTACACCCGCATGGATGGGGATTTTGATCTCCGAGTCCAAGTGCAGGATTTCACCGGGCCAAATACCTGGAGTAAGGCCGGTATAATGGTTCGCAAACCGGTCGATTCCACCTCCGGGCCTCAAGCTGATGATCCTTTTATCAATGTGATCGGCACGCCTGCTAACGGTCAAAATGGCGTTGCGGTCCAGTGGCGAGCGTCTCGTGGGGATAAGGCTAACTGGGATGGATGGGGAGCGGAGAAGATTGCTCCTAACTACCCAAACTGCTGGTTACGAATGGTTCGGATCGGGCCGGCGTTCTACACCTACTACAGCAGTGATGGGCAAAATTGGATCCATCTCTACCACATCGATACGAGCAAACAAAGTGGGTTTGAGTCGTTTGAGGGGACGGTGTTGGTGGGGTTAGCAGTGACGGCTCATAATGACTCAGATCCGAATGGAGCTCGTGCTGTTTTTGCTAATCTTACCTTCTCGGAAGAACCTGTGCTTACTGTCAGTGGTGCCCCCAATGGGTTCACTGCGGCACTCACTGAATTAGGCTCGATCAAGATCCAGGAAGTTACCGAGGTTAAACTGAACGGCCAGACGGTTGAAGCGGATGTCTCCCAGCAAGATCGGATCACTCAAGTAATCTACCGTATTGAAGATCCGGCCCAATTCCTCGCACCCAATAGCACCAACACTGTGGAGGTCACCGTCCAGCTCTCGACCGGAGATCAACGAACTTTGCATGATGAATTCGTGGTAGGATCCTACACGGTGATTCCTGAAGAGTGGGCCTTGGCGAGCGCGACCGATCCAGGGATGAATGTAAAGGTCTTCCAGGCCGATCCGGGGAGCCCGACGGATTGGGGCAATGCCCAACTTCAGATTCAAGGAGACGTCATCGATCCAATGACCGGTCAACCCGCTGAAAATATGGCCTTTGTTGAGACAGACACGGTCGATACGGTCAATTGGGAGCAAAGCCCGGATTTCACAGATGATGATCCTACCAACGACCATTTCACACCCAATGACTGGATCCCGGGTTTGCCAGGGTTTTCCATGGAAGGGGATTCTGTGGACCATGTGGTTGTAGAGGTGACTTGTTTCCTTCACCTCACTCCGGGCCTCTACCGCATGGGGGTTAACAGTGATGATGGGTTCCGGGTAAGTGTAGCACCAGGCCAACCCGATGCGTTGGGAATTACACTTGGAATGCATAACGGTACCCGATCGGCTAATGACACCCTATTCGACTTCCTTGTAACCAAGGAAGGCTATTATCCCTTCCGTCTCCTCTGGTGGGAAAATAGCGGAAAAGCTTCAGTTGAGTGGTTCACGGTGGATCTTGATACCGGAGAATACATACTCATCAACGATCAGAATCCTCTTGCCATCAAGGCTTATCGTACGGCTGCGGAGAACAAACCCCATCTGGTTCGAATGAACCCACCCAATGGAATGATTGGCATCTCTCGAGACACCCCGATCGAGGCAGAAATTGAAGACGGGCCATCCACCCAATTGGATCCAAACAGCGTAAAAGTTCAGATCAACGGCGAGGATGTTCCAACTTCCGTCAGTAAAATTGGAAGTACAACGAAGATTCATTGTCCTCCGCCCGAGGGGAAATGGCCCAACGGAGCGACGGTGCAAGTGACGATCACCGCCAATGACAAAACGGATCCGAACTTCACTTATATCTGGAGCTGGCTATTCCAGTGCACCCGAGATCCCCTGGATAAGCCACCTTATATCTCCATTGAACCGGGTCTTTTTGCCATTGAAGCGGAAGACTTCCATGGGATCACCAACCGCGCCAACCACGCCTGGACCTTCTTTACCGACAGGCCCGAATATTCCGGGGATGGTTTTATGCAAGCCCTTCCGGACGGGGGGAAACCATCAAGTGTTACCACCCAGCCTGAGGATCAAAGTCCTGAATTAATTTACCGAGTTCAATTCGACCAACCAGGCATTTATTACCTTTGGGTCCGAGGTCTTGCTACCGGAGGCAATGATGATTCAGTTCATGCAGGAATCGATGGGGTCGCAACGAACATCCGTATTGACGGCTGTGGCGGTTATCACCCTCGCAACCAATGGGTCTGGTGCGGATGCATCCATAACGGAACGCGGGCTACCCTGGAAGTTCCAACCGCTGGAGAACACACGGTCCATATCTGGATGCGGGAGGATGGTTTCCGAATTGATAAGATCGTCTTAACCACCGATGAAAGTTATGTCCCGAGTGGGACCGGTCCACGAAACTCTCGATTCGTTGGGGATCCGCTCCCGCCTTCCGTTGCGATTACCTCACCGACAGCAAACCAGCGGATCACTGAAGACACCGTCACCATCCAGGTCGAAGCTTCCGATACCCAGGGCCGGCAAATTGTAAAAGTTGAATTCTATGCCAACGGCCAACTCATCGGAGAAGATACCGAAGCGCCGTGGGAATTCACTTGGACTGATGTACCCCCTGGATATTACGAGCTCACCGCCAAAGTCATCGACAATGAGGAAGA
>CAZBKV010000418.1:0-381 GCA_964492575.1 uncultured Verrucomicrobiota bacterium
GAGTGAGCAACGAGGATGTGTTGGGCTGACTTATGGTTGTATCGCTGTGCCGGGCAGTGCAAAGGATGTGATCACGGTGGGAGCGGTCAATTCGGATACTTTGTCCATGACCTCTTATAGCTCCTGGGGGCCGACGGATGATGGTCGGATCAAGCCGGAGGTCGTGGCTCCAGGAGATGAAGTTGGAGGTGACGGTGGAATCACGTCCACGGCTCCAGGCGGTGGATATGCCACGATGGTCGGGACTTCGTGTGCTGCCCCGGTGGTCAGTGGAGCTGCGGCGTTGTTGGTGGAGGAGTATCGTCGGCTTTACAACGGACTGGATCCTTGGCCAGGAACCATTAAGGCCCTGCTTCTTCATACTGCTGAGGATTTGGACTC
>CAZBKV010000418.1:391-2582 GCA_964492575.1 uncultured Verrucomicrobiota bacterium
GGGAGGAAGGATTGTTGCCCGGGCCGGATTATGCCTCTGGATTGGGACTGATTCGCATTGATCGAGCGGTGCAACAATTGGAAGCCGGTGGGGTGTTAGTGGGGCGTGTGGACAATGGGCAAACCCGTTCCTACAGCCTCCAGGTTCCAGAAGGAACTCATCATATCCGTGTCACACTGGTTTGGGTCGATCCACCGGCTGCGGAGAATGCGGCACGGGCCTTGGTGAATGATTTGGATTTGATTGTGTTGGATCCCTCTGGCCAACGGCATTTCCCATGGACTTTGGACCCTCAACATCCGGATCAACCGGCACGGCAGGATCAGGAAGATCATATCAATGTGTTTGAGGTAGTGGATGTAGATGGCGAATCGGTTCAGGCAGGAACCTGGACGGTGGAGGTGCGAGGGACGGAGGTGCCGGAAGGTCCGCAACGATTTGCCTTGGTGTTCGAGCCGGTTGGAATTCATGTGGAGCCGCTCCTAGAGGTAAAGACCATCCAATTGGAAGAGATCGCCGGCGACGGAGACGGAACCCCGGATCCGGGAGAAGAGTTGGAGGAGAAGGTGGTGGTACATCATGTGGACGGCCCGGCGACGACGAATGTGAATGTCAGGCTTTCGGTGGATGTGCCGTGGATTCAGTTGCTTCAGACCAATGCTACGTTTGGGCAAGTCCTTCCAGGAACTCTTGTGACCAACGAGGTCCCCCTTCGCTATCGTGTCTCGAAGGAGGCTCCCTGTGCCTGTGAGTATCATCTCCAGTTCGTGTTTCAGCTTGGTGACGTGGTGGTGACCCAAATCGTGAGCCGAGCCATTGGAGCTGTGGAATTGACAAATCACATCGATCAAATGTTTATGCCAACCAATCTCCCGGCTCCGATTCCGGATCGGGGGCAGGTGGAGTCTTCTGTAGAGGTGCCATATGAGGGGCAAGTGGAGCATGTGCGGGTTGGGGTTCGGTTGGATCATACCTGGGTGGAAGATTTAAAGTTGGTTCTTCGACATCCGGACGGGACGGAGGTGGTCTTAGTGCCGAACTTAGTGTTAGAGGGACAGAATCTTGGCCGGGGCGATTGTTCGGATTCCTCCCAATGGCTTTGGTTCGATGATGCGGCCCAAACACCGATCGATCAGGCTCACGCCCCGTATGCAGGGGTTTTCCCTCCAAAAGAACCCCTTGCCTCTTTACTAGGAAAAGAGACGCAGGGGACTTGGACTTTAATCGTCGAAGATACCGAAGTAGAAGACAGCGGCACGCTGTTGTGTTGGGCTTTGGACTTAGGGGTTGATCAATATGGTCTGGTCTGCAATCAGTTTAATCGGAAGCCGCAGATTCAGCCGCTTACTTTAGAGGTTATTCATAACCAGCCGATTAGCTTTTTCTTGCCGGTGATGGATCCGGATGAGGATCCGTTGCAGATTCAGATTCTACAAGGCCCCGAACACGGTACCTTGACTTTTGTAGAAGACAAACCTTTACAAGTCCTTTACACCCCCGAAGAGGATTATGTGGGGGAGGACCGTTTTACATTTGAGGCCGATGACGGCTATGACGGGGTAGCCCAGGGAGAAGTGGTGTTGGAGGTTCAGCCTGCTCGAGCGGATTTAGGGGTTGGGTTGAGCCTACAAGATCCGCCGGCCTTGCCGGATAAGTGGTTTCATATCTTGGTTAGTCTAACCAATGCCGGTCCAAATGCTGCCACAGAGGTTGGATGTCAACTGACCTTCCCCTCCGATTGGAGTTTTCAATTGGGGCCGGATTTGGCTTCCAAGACAAACCTCGTGTCTGAGAAAGGTCGGGTTCAGTGGGTATTGCCGTTGCTTCCTGCCGGAACCGTAACGAACTGGACCATCGGTTTTCAGGTTTCTGCCCCTGGGACCTATCCGGTGGCTTTCCAAGCCAGCGGGACAGAGGAAGATCCGACTCCTTCCGACCAAACCGCCGAGACAAATGTATGGGTTTTGCCGATTGCGGATCTGACCTTAGGGAATGGGCCCACGGAACAGACCGTGCCGTTGGATTTGGTCGGGCTGTTTGAGTTAGGTGTCACGAATGTAGGGCCGTATGAGGCTAGCAATGTGGTGTTGAGGGTCGAGTTGGCCGAGCCGATTGAGCTGACCTCTGCTTTGGTCAGCCAAGGAGAATGGTCGTTGGAAGACGGGCAGTTTGTGGCTCGGTTCGGAACGAT
>CAZBKV010000419.1:0-2581 GCA_964492575.1 uncultured Verrucomicrobiota bacterium
CGGATCGGTCGTATCAGCTAACATCGCCTCCCGGATGATCTGAAGGGTTTCTTTCGAGACAGGCAATCCCCCTTTCTCTTGAACCGGAAACTTCTGTACCTTCCCTCCGATTTGGGGATGAATTGGAAATGTCTCTAATACAATCCGAGGATGAAGGATCTTTCCCCCATTGGCAATGGCCGTAACCATCACGGCCACTTGCATTGGGGTCACCGCAATTTCCTGGCCAATGCAGACGTTTGCTAAATTCCCTTCGCTCCAGCGATAACGAGCCTGCTTTACCGTTGGGAAAAATCCCCGACTCTCCTGCCGCAACGGCAAACCAATCTTTTGCCCAAACCCTACTGCTCGTCCCATTTCCACAATCGCTTTGAGACCGGCCTGCAGACCATAATGGATAAAATACGTATTGCAGGATCGTTTTAGGGCACGCCGGAAATCGTACCAGCCCGGTGGGGCCGTATCTCGAATCCGACGACGCCCCAAGGGGTAATACCCCAAGCTCTGAAAGGAAACGCTTCGGGCAATCTGAGGAGTTAACACTCCGGTCCGAAAACAGGCCATCGCCGTCACCAGTTTAAAGACCGATCCTAAGGGGTATGCCCCCTGTGTCGCCCGATTAAAAACCGGCCGGAAGACCGGATGATTCAACCAATTCGTCCATCGCTGCTGGGAAATCCCATGGACGAATTCATTCGGATCATAACTTGGGGAAGAAACCAGAGCTAATACATCCCCGTTATGAACATCTAACACGACGACGGCCCCACGGGTATATCGTCCTACTTGTTGAAGGGCCTCATAGGCCGCCTTCTGGACCCCTAGATCGATCGATAGAAGGACAGATTGTCCCGGTTTTGCTGGCTGAATGATCTGTTCTCCTGCACGATAACAAAGGCTTGTGACCGTCACTCTTTTCATTCCTGGTTGTCCGCTTAACCGGTCATTCAGTTCCGCTTCAACCCCAATGGCTCCTATATAGGTAGGAAGGCTGTAATTGAAATGCATATTGGAATCCCCACGAGCCAAGTCATCTCGGATTACATAACCGACGACATGAGCCGTAAGAGGTCCGTGTGGGTAAAAGCGCTGGGGCTGTAGATCGATATCTACACCTGGAATCGGTTGACCTCCCTCTAAAAAGCGAGCGATTTCCTCCGGTGTGAGGTTCTCCCGAAGGACCAACGGCCGATAAGGCCAATTGTAGTAGTGTCGATGAAATCGTTCAGGATTTACCGTGATCGATTTACCCAAAACTCTTGAAACCGCAACAGTAATATTGCTAATAACCAGATACCGAGCCTGACGACCCACTTCCCTCCGTTCCGAACGACTCAACCGCCGCCATCCTTGCGCCTGACGAAGGTTTCGATAGGCCTGGTGAAACAGTGGTCGAAGATCTTCCAAATAGACTTCTAACTCATAATTCGGCCGGTTCTCCGCCAAAACATGACCATGACGGTCCAAGATCAGCCCTCGGACTGCAGGGATGCGAACAAGACGGAACGATTGACGATTCTCTCGGGCTCGATAACGATCATATGAGACGATCTGCACATACCACAACCCCACCACCAACACAAACAGCGCCAAAAAGATCCCCACCCCCACAACCTGAAGCCGTGGGTCCCACTTCCGTACCCGTTCATAAAGGGCCGTGTTTTGTTCAGTCCCGTCCACGAATAATCTCACGGTCCAACCGGATCGAAGGCCGTTCCACTTCCGGATAAGCAAAAAGATCCGTCAATTTCTCTATACATGGATAGAAAACCGCAGCAAGTACCCCACTGGAAAGGCTCCATACTCCCAGCGCTACCAGAAAACCCCATCCCAAAAGCGGTGTTCCCCCTCGCGAAAGAACAAGAATTAACGTAAGAACCGGATAAATAGCACCCCCCACTATTCCAAGAAATCCTCGGGTCCATGCCCTCTCCTTCAGCAAGACTTGCTTCCAAGGATCCAATCCAAGCCCTACCACCAACAAAGAAGCCGCACTGACACCCATCGGATTGGCCGATAAGGCATCCTGCCAAAGTCCCCACAATACGGCCAAAGGGACCCAACGTGCTCGTCCCATCTGCAAGACCGCACAAATCAGCAGAGCCGGAGCCAGATGAGGATGAACCCCCAAAAACGGCCGTAGAAAATCACTGGCGGCTTGAAGATAAATCCCCAACCACCCAATAATCAGATAAAGAATCCATTGAACCCCTTCTCTCATGGGAATAACACAAAAACCTCTCGCAAACGATTTGGATGGATTGACAATCTTACTTGAGCTTCCGTATACAACCCATAGCCGACTGTCCGCCAATCCACAATCCGTCCAATCGGAATTCCGGGTGGGAAAATCCCCCCCAAGCCACTGGTCACTACTAATTGGCCGGGGTTTAAGGTCACGCTTCGAGGAAGATAAGTTAGCGTGACAAGGCGGTAATCCAGCATTCCACCCGGCGGCGTTACAATAACTCCCTGTTCCCCGCTCTCCTGAATCAACGCCGCCACCTTACATTGGGGACTTCCCACAAGAACGACCTTGGAGGAGACAGGTCCCACCTGCGCAATTCGCCCCACCAACCCC
>CAZBKV010000420.1:0-2572 GCA_964492575.1 uncultured Verrucomicrobiota bacterium
CCCTGGGCATTCGAAAGGAAATTGGAAGGTAGGGCGCGCTGTCCCCAGCGCGCCGGGGAAAAGGGGAAATGAGATTTCATGGCGGCGGTTTGAGGACAAACCGCCCTACCTGCCCTTGGCATCCGAAAGCCATGTTGCGGTAGGACGCGTTGTCCCCAACGCGCCCCGAGAGGAAAAATGGATGGATACCCTTTTTCGGACAAGCTCTACAGCCTCTTTGGCAAAACGTCTCCTTGCTTAATAAAAGCTCACCATTAGTGTTATGAAAGGGAATTCAAATCACCCCTTGATTCCAGGTTGCTCCACAGGCAATCCCATGGGTAGAAAGTACTTATGTCACTAAGATGGCAAGGTCGGAAAGAGATGGCCGGGATGATGAAGTTTGCCCTGGTGGTGGGGGTGTTGTTTCAAACCCTCGCCGGGGGTACCGAAGATATCCTGATCGCCGATTTTGAAGGCAAGGACTACGGGGCTTGGAAAGTCGAGGGCACGGCCTTTGGACCAGGTCCCGCGCGGGGTACCCTCCCGGGCCAAATGGAAGTAACCGGTTTTAAGGGCAAAGGCCTGGTCAATAGTTACTATGGAGGTGACCAGTCGGTTGGGACTCTGACCTCGCCACCATTCACGATCGAACGTGATTATCTTTGTTTCCTTATCGGAGGCGGAGGCTACAAAGGGCAGACCTGCATCAACCTTCTTGTTGATGGTAAGATCGTCCGAACAGCTACGGGGCCGAACACTCATCCTGGTGGAAGCGAGCGACTCTCTTGGCACTGCTGGGACGTTCGCGACCTGAAGGGCAAGACCGCTATCATTCAGATCGTGGACGCCCGCCGTGGCGGATGGGGGCATATCAATGTAGACCACATTATCCAGACCAACCGGAAACGTCAGGAAAGGCCTGCTACCCGCACTATCCTTATCCAGAAGGCGTATCTCCATCTGCCGGTCAAAAACGGTGCTCCCAAGCGCCGCATGAAGGTAGCACTCGAAGACGGCAAGGTCATCGACGAGTTTACCATCGAACTAGCCGATGCCGAACCTGACTTCTGGGTCTTCCTCTACGTCAAACCTTATATCGGGAAAAAGGTAATCATCACGGTGGATCGTCTGCCAGAGGAGTCACGCGGACTTGCTGCCATTCGTCAGGACGATCAGGTTCCCGGAGCGGACACTCTCTACAAGGAGAAATTCCGTCCTCAAGTTCACTTCTCTACACGACGTGGTTGGAACAATGACCCCAACGGCCTCGTGTATTACAAGGGCGAATATCACCTCTTCTACCAGCACAATCCTTATGGTCGGAACTGGGGGAACATGCACTGGGGACACGCCGTCAGCCGCGACCTAGTGCACTGGACCGAATTGCCCATCGCTATCTATCCCCATCGGTTTGGTGACTGGGTCTTTAGTGGATCAGCGGTCGTGGACGAAAAGAACACCGCCGGCTTCCAGACAGGCAGGGAAAAGGTCATCGTGGCGGCTTACACGAGCACCGGTCGGGGCGAATGCATCGCCTATTCAAACGACCGCGGTCGTACCTTCACCGATTATAAGGGGAACCCGGTTGTTCGGCATCGCGGCCGCGATCCAAAAGTCATTTGGTATGAACCGGGCAACCACTGGGTCATGGCCGTCTATGACGAGCGTGACCGTACCCGTGGCATTGCGTTCTATACCTCTACTGACCTCAAACACTGGACATACCAGAGCCGTATCGTCGGCTACTACGAGTGTCCTGAGATCTTCGAACTCCCTGTAGATGGAAATCCCCACAACAAAAAATGGGTTGTCTATTCCGGCAATGGCGACTATGCCATCGGCTCGTTTGACGGCAAAACTTTTACTCCCGAAAGCGGAAAACGCCGATTCAATTACGGAAACTGTTTCTACGCCTCTCAGACTTTTAACAACATTCCGCCCTCGGACGGCCGTCGTATCCAGATCGCCTGGGGGACGATCGGTCATCCTGATATGCCCTTCAATCAGATGATGAACTTCCCTGTTGAACTTACCCTCCGCACCACCGAGGAGGGGATCCGTATGTTTGCCAATCCCGTTCGCGAGATTGCACTGCTTCACAAGAAATCCCACATCTGGAAAAACCTGACCGTCGAGCCCGAGGGCGAAAACCCGCTGGCGAACATCCGGGGCGAACTTTTCCATATCAAGGCCGAATTCCAGGTGGGCGAGGCTGAGGAAGTGGGACTGGAGGTTCGAGGCGTCCCGGTCACCTGGAACGCTCGTTCCAATACTCTCACCTGTCACGGCATGAAAGCGCCACTGAAACCTGTTGATGGGAAGATCTTTCTTGAGCTTATTGTAGACCGTTTGTCGATCGAGATCTTTGGGAATCGAGGACGTATTTACATGCCTATCGGTGTGATTTTAGATCCAATGAATCGTAAGCTGGGACTGATCGCTCGGGGAGGTCCGGCTCACATAACCTTGCTTGAGATTTACGAACTCCGCTCGTGCTGGGAGAGATAAGAGCGGTAGAGCCTGTCCGAAAAAGGGTATCCGTCCATTTTTTCGTATCTCGGCGCGTTGGGGACAACACATCCTATCGCAC
>CAZBKV010000421.1:0-2566 GCA_964492575.1 uncultured Verrucomicrobiota bacterium
AATTAGACGTTTTTCAATGGCAAAACCTTCGATGTCTCTTTCGCTCCGATTGATTCGTCGCTTTTGCATATTTACGAAGGCCTATCCTATGAGTGATGATCTTTTCGGGCTCCGGCAGTTGCCTGCTCGCAGAGCCCTGCCACGGTCCCTCACCGATTTAAGTGACTCTCTGAATTACTTTTCCAAGAGCGTCCCCTATTCCTCGAGTCAACGATCCGTCCTTTCGTTAAGGGCGTTCGGTGCTTTGGGAATTTTCTTTTGGACAAGTTCAACGATTGTCTGATAGGTCTGAAACTCCGGGGCGAGGGCGTCATAGAATTTGAGTTTGCCGAAAGAGAGCACCTTCGCGTCCATTCCCATGAAGCCACCGTGAAGGGGGTAGATGAAAACCGCCCCCAAGCGTGTGAAGAACTCGTCGGCCAACCTGAGGAATTGCCTCTGCTTTTCCGGGGACAGGCGCTGGCTGAAAACACCAAGCGGCGTCCTCGTCGTCCCCGCCCAGTCGATGAACACGAAGATGGGAATGTCACCCATCCTCTTCCTCACCATCTCAAACCTTTCCCTCCACCTCGCCTCGTCCAGTCTCAGATTGTAAACCTCCCACGACGACGGGGAAAAGGTGACGAAGTCCAGAGGCGGAGGCGGTAGAGGAAGTCGCACCGCTCCTACTCCCCATGAGCCGACGAGGATGTATTTCCCCTTCGCCTGACCATAACGGCGAATCCTCTCGATGATGCTGTTTATTGCCTTCCAAGTCTCCTTGACCGCTGGATGGTTAGGGTCCTTGGCCAGCCGGGTCAGGATGCTCGCTTGGGTAAAGAACATGTCAATCCAGATCGCGTCCGCGCCGCAGTCAATCTGCCTTTGAGCCCAACCCAAGAGCAGTTTCTGAAACTGCGGGTTTGTCAGGTCGGGGAAGTAGGCCGCCGCCTTTGCGGGGTCGTAGTCCTCCGGCCCCCACTCTTTCGGAACCCAGAAGTGCGTCTTCCCGAAAAGGCACTGGAATTTTTCCTTGCTCATGGGAAGCCCCCACTTCTGCGGGTTGAGGGCCATCTCCCAAGTTTGAGGGTATCTAAAAATCTCGCCGGTCAGGGGGTTCCAGACCCCGTTCCTTTGTAAGACCTGAGCGGGGACGGCGCCGCAGAAGATGATGTGGGGGATTTCCGTCTTGATCCGAGATATCGCCTCCTCGAGGTAGCGATAACTGTAACCCGAAATTTCGCAGCGCTGCCTCCGCCTCCCCCGCATTTGCTCGGCGCGATTGGGACAGGGATTCCATCGCCAGAACCCTCGGAAGATGAACTGCGCCTTTGTCTCCTTGAGCAGTCGAATTACCTCCTCCATTCTCCTCCCGTAAAGCCCTCCGTCGCTGACCCTCTCGTAAAGGACGGCAACCCTTACCTGTGCCAACCTCTTCTTGGCCTCTGACGAAAGATCTTGGGACGTTTCCCCGTCGCTTCTCACGGGACTTATCTTGACGATTTCCAGCGGCGTCCCCCACATGTACACGGTGACCACTCCCTTTTTGACCCTTCCCTCGAACCTCACCTTAAGCCCGTCCCTTTTGAACTCTTGGGGCAAATTGAGCGGCAGGTAGCGCCTCCCTCCCTCGGCCACTATGCCATAGAAGCCTCCCTCCAAGGGGATGTGCTTCACCACCCCTCGGGAGCGAATGAGCCCGCCCGTCCTGCCGGGAACGAACCTCGTCAACTCGCAGACTCCCTTGGCGTCGACCTCTATCACCTTTCCGTCAAGGGTCACCTTGCCCCGCCAGTTGAGAAAGGCTCGCCCCCAACAGAACGTCCCTTCGGGGTCCCACCACACTCCCCTCCCGCCGTGCCACTTCGTCGGAGGCCAGTATTCGAAGACCTTGCCCACAAGGTCAACCGTTCCCCTTTCAAACTTCCCTTTGAGCGCAAGTCTCCGAGGCTGAAGCGTGCCGTATCCCTCGAGCGTGTAGTCGTCAAACTGGAAACTCAGCCCCTTCTCGACAAAGTTTATCCTACCGGAGTGGTGGAAGGGCGGGAATTTTTCCGACGTTGGGTTCAGGGTGTGGGCGATGGCAATGGAAAGGTCCTTCTGCCAGATCGCCCCACAGGTCCACTGCAACGGCCCCCCGCACGACAGCCCCACTTCCGATTTGTGGTACAGAGGTCGGTGGATGGCTCGGTCGAAGATGAAGAACCCTTTGGCCTTCAAAGTCCCCCTCCCGGGAAGCGTCAACTTCGCCTCCATCTCGCCCAAGTCCCAGAAGCCTCCCCAAGTGTCCACGTCCTTCCCCTTCTTGCAAACTCCATGAACGGTGTAAGGACCCTCCATCTTCCCGATCCAGAAGGTGACGCCTTTCGCTTTGCACCTCACTTCGAGCGAGAGGCCCTCGCCCTGAAGCGGCCTTATCGTGTGGAGCCAGAGCCGCTCCTTCGGAATATATGTCAAGGTCTGGACGTATCTTCCCGTTGTGTCGTAATTGTAGACCGTAGGATACGGTCCGAACTTGCCCTCTTTGTCGAGGAACATGGGTTCGGTGAAAGTCAAGGGCAGGTTGAGGTGCT
Source organism: uncultured Verrucomicrobiota bacterium (assembly GCA_964492575.1). Classification (GTDB taxonomy): domain Bacteria; phylum Verrucomicrobiota; class Verrucomicrobiia; order Limisphaerales; family CAZBKV01; genus CAZBKV01. The sequence goes on from CAZBKV010000421.1 coordinate 2,553, forward strand.
TCCCTCCGATATAG